>DAINBW010000019.1:0-13477 GCA_036732745.1 Spirochaetales bacterium
GCTTGACGAAGACCGAGAGGATGAGGGGTGCGCCGACGACCGCGAGGAGGGGATTCACCGGGAGGACGGAACCGTCCGCGGGAAGTTGGGCGACGAGGTCGGCGCCGAGGCAAAAGGCGGCGCCCATCAGGGCGGAGGCCGGGATGAGGAGGCCGTGGTCGGAGGAGCGGAGCCATCGCCGCGCCGCCTGGGGCGCCGCGATGCCGACGAAGGCGACGGGCCCGCAGAAGGCGGTCGTCGCGCCGGTGAGGAGGGCGGCCGCGGCGATGGCGCGCGCCCGTTCCCGCTTCACGTCGACGCCGAGGCTGGCGGCGTAGCGGTCGCCGAGGAGGAGGGCGTCCAGGGGCTTCCGGGCGCGGACGAGGAGGAGGAAGCCGAGGGCCAGGGCCCCGAGGAAGACCGGGAGCTGTCGGAGGGTCACGCCGCCGAAGGAGCCGTAGGTCCAGGCGAGGTAGACCTGCACCTTGGCCGGGGCGCCAAAGTAGACGAGGAGGGACACCGCCGCGCCCGTGACGTAGCCGACGAGCATGCCGAGGATGAGGAGGGTGACCGCGTCCTCGAAGCGGCGGGCGAGGAAGAGGACGAGGGCCAGGACGGCGCCCGCGCCGAGGGTGGCCGCCAGGGCGAGGAGGGCGTAGCCGACGAGGCCGAGGCCGCCGAGGAGGGAGGAGGCGCCGCCGCCCGCCGCGAGGACGAGGAGGGCGACGCCGACCGAGGCTCCCGAATTGATGCCGAGGACGTCGGGGCCGGCCAGGGGATTCTTGAAGACGGTCTGGAGGAGGAGACCGCTGGCCGCCAAGGCGGAACCCGCCGCGAGGGCGACGATGGCCTTGGGAAGGCGGAAGCGGAGGAGGATGGCCGCGTGGGCCTGGTTGTCGGCCTGCCCGCCGAGGAAGACGCGGAAAACCTGCGCGAGGGGTACGCGGACCGAACCGAAGAGGAGGTCCGCGACGAAGAGCGCGGCGACGGCGGCGAGGAGGAGGGCCAGGCGCCGGCTCCTGGCGGGCGCCGCCCCCTCAAGCTCGACCGGCCGGATCTTCCTCACCGGAGCCTCTTGTAATAGTAGAGCTCGCCGCCCAGCTTGAGTTCGGGGCGGAGGATGCGGACGAGGTCGGCGAGGACGAGGTCGGGCCGCATGACGCCCGATTCGTAATAGTCGTTGGCGCCGGCCTCGTTGACGCGGAGGGTTGGCGAATAGACCGCGCCTTTCCGGAGGACGGGGAGATCGGCGATGCGCGCGTCCGAGGCGGCGAGGGCGGCGAGGGAAGGCGCGGCGCCGGGATTGAGCCAGAGGTCGGCGGCGAGGCCCCGGGCGTAGGCCGCCTCCACGGAGAGGGATATGCCGCCCGTGCGGCCGTCCTCCGTCCAGAGATAGTCGCCCCCAGCGTCCGCGATGAAGCGGGCTTGGTAGCTCTTGCCGCCCGCCACGGTCCACAGGCCCTGGAAGGGCGCGTTGACGAGGACCTTGGGCCGCGCGCCGCCGCCTCCCGCGGCCAAGGCCTTCAGGCGGAGGTACTCCTTTTCCACCGCGGCGAAGCGGGCTTCCGCCTCCGCCTCCGCGTCGTAGAACAGCGCGATGAACTTCATCCATTCGGCGCGGGCGAGGGGATCGGGCTCGTTCCACTCGCCGTCGAGGATGACGGGAAGCCCGGCCTCCGCGAGCTTGGGGTGCGAATCCCACTCGTTGCCGACCCCGTAGGTGAAGATCGCGTCGGGGGCCAGGGAAATAAGGAGTTCCACGTTCGGGGCGAAGTTGCGCGAGGTTTCCACGGTCTTTCCGGCGGCGACGCGGGCGCGGACCTCGGGGGAGCTCACGTAGGCGGCGTTGTCGAGGCCGACGAGGCTTTCAAGGCCGCCGGCGGCGATGATTTGCGGAAGGTAGGTCGAGGAGTAGGAGACGACGCGGCGCAGGGGCGTCTGGATGAAGACCGCCTTGCCCGGGTAGGCGGGCCTGGGGGTGCCGCGGGGATACAGGACGTACTCGAAGCGCTCGGTCGCGCCGGGCCAGGGCTTGCTCACCGAGACAAGCTTGTAGCCCTCGCGATAGGCGACGGAGAAGCCCGTCGCGTGGCGGATGCTCGCCCGGACCGGGGCCGCGGCGGGCGCCGCGGCCGACGCCGCCGCTTGGGTCGCGGCGCGGGCCGGGGATTGGGCCGGCTGCGGGCTCTGGGCCGAAAGCGGGAGGGTCGCGGCAAGTCCGAGGGCGAGGAGGGAGGCCTGTAGGAGGGCGGGCCGGGGGCGGCGAAGGGCGTGGGGCATGGGAAAATCCTATCGCCGCGCGGCGGGAGAAGCAAGGACTCCCGCGCGCCCCGCGCCCGGCGGTTGCCGAGGCGGACAAGACAGGGTAGGATTGGCGCCGGCGTTACCGCTAGTTTTCGGAGGATTACGGGATGGACCCCCAGAAAGACGTTCTCGGCTTCGTAGGCATCGGCGTGATGGGCAAGAGCATGGCTGGCCACCTCCTCAAGGCCGGCTACCGCGTGCGGATCTACACGCGCAGCAAGGAAAAGGCGAAGGAGCTCCTGGCGCTCGGCGCCGAATGGGACGAGACGCCCGCCCTCCTCGCGCCCAAGTGCGCCTGCGTCTTCACGATGGTCGGCGTCCCGAGCGACGTCGAGGAAGTGTACTTCGGGCCGAAGGGCCTCATCGAGAACGCCCGCCCCGGCACCCTCCTCGTCGACACGACGACCTCGCGGCCCGACCTGGCGCGGCGCGTCGCCGCGGCGGCCAAGGCCAAGGGCCTGCGCGCCCTGGACGCTCCGGTCTCCGGCGGCGACGTCGGCGCCCGCAACGCGACCCTGACCATCATGGCAGGCGGCGAGGCCGCCGATTTCGCCGAGGTTAAGCCCCTCCTCGAACTCATGGGCAAGACGGTGATCCTGCAGGGACCCGCCGGCGCCGGCCAGCACACGAAGATGGCCAATCAGATCGTCATCGCCGGCAACCTGGCCGGGGCGGTCGAGGCCCTCACCTACGCGCGCGCCGCGGGCCTCGATCCCCGGATGGTGCTCCAGAGCATCGGCGCGGGCTCGGCGGGAAGCTGGCAGCTCAACACGATGGGACCCCGCATGCTCGACGGCGACTTCGCGCCGGGCTTTTACGTGAAGCACTTCCTCAAGGATCTCCGCATCGCGCTGGAAGCGGCCCGCGAGATGAAGCTCAACCTTCCCTTCCTGGTCTTGGCCGAGGAGCTGTTCGCCAGGGCCGAGGCGCAGGGCATGGGCGAGAACGGGACACAGGTCCTGTATCGCTTCTACGAGCGCGGACTGGTCTAGGCAAGGCCCGATGGCAGCCAATCCCTTCGCGGATCCCCCCGAGACGGCCGTCACCGCGGGCGCCTTCGAGCTCGGACGCTTCAACGCTCCCTTCGCGCGGGCGAACATGCTCGACGTCGCGAAGCCCTACCACTACCCGGTGCCCCGCTTCGCCAAGAACCTGCGCCTGAAGGAATGGCAGGCCTTCCAGTTCGGCGACTCCCGCTGGTTTTTCTTCTCGGCCCTCTACAACGCGAAGATCTTCAGCCTGGCGATTTTCCACGCCTACGACCGGCAGACCAGGCGCCGCCACAGCATCGAGCGCGTCATTCCGGGCAGCGCCCTGCCCTTCGGCGAGGCGCTGGACGGCTCCCGCGTCGCCTACAAGGGCTCCCGCTGCCGCCTTGAATACCACTGCTCCCTGGGCGGGGGCGGCATCGGCATCGAGGTTTCGCGGAGCCACCGCGATCCGGCCCGCGGGTTTTCGGGCAGTTTCCGCTTCGCCTACGGGCCGAAGAGCTGCGCCCCGAGCTCGGTTTGCCTGCCCCTGGGCTTGAACCGCGCGATGTATTCGATGAAGGCCCTCATGCCCCTCGAGGGCGAGTTCCGGGCTGGCGGCGAGACCTTCCGCTTCGACCCCGCCGAGGCCATGGGCATCATCGACGAGCACAAGGGCTATTACCCCTACCAGCTGCGCTACGATTGGGTGACGGGCTTCGGCCTGGATCCCAAGGGTCGGCGCGTCGGCTTCAACCTGACGAGCAACCAGGTGCGGGATCCGGCGCGCTACAACGAGAACTGCCTCTGGGTAAACAACAAGGTCTGGCCCCTGCCGCCCGTCCGCGTGACGCGGCCCGCCGGGCCCGCGGGTGAGTGGATCGTCCAGGACACCGAGGGCATGGTCGACCTGATCTTCGTGCCCGAGGTCAAGAACGACCTGCGTTTCAACCTGGGTCTCGTGCGCAGCGACTACCACGGCCCCTTCGGCTCCTTCCGCGGCATCGTCAAGAACGGCGAGGGCGAGAAGATCGAGGCCGAGCGTCTTTTCGGGGCCGGCGAGCAGAAGTACCTCAGGGTCTAGAGCTGCCTTCCCGAGCGCAGCTTTTCCTCAAAGCGTTCGAGCTCCTTGCCCGCGAGGGCTTCGGGGCCGCCGGTCGCGTTGGCCAGTCGGCGCCGGAGCTCGGCGAGCTCGGGGCCCGAGAAGCGCACGCCCTCGAGGAGGTGGCGCTCGAAGCTCGCCGTCGCCGCGGGCGCCACCTTGCGGGCGAGGTCGAGGATGACCTCGGCGTAGGCGCGGATCTCCTTCTGCGCGTGGGCGTCGAGGCGGAGGGCCAGGAAGCGGAAGAGGTTGTGGAGGTCGATCTGCCAGTACCACTCCGTGTAGAGGGAGAGGGGCAGGTCGATGCGCGCGAGCTCGCGGGCGAGGCCCTCCTCCACGAGCGAAGAGTATTCGGCGTAGGCCGCCTTCTGCCCCGCCTCGAGCTTGGCTATGACGGCGGCGGCGGCCTCGGGGGCCAGGGCATCGGTTTCGCGACCCTGCTTGTTGTCCGCGCTCTGCCTGGCGACGTCCTCCGGCGCGGGCAGATAAAAGTCGTCCTTCATCACCGAGTAGCGGCCGGAGATCTCGTTGACGCGGGCGGTCCGGTGGCGGATCCACTGGCGCGCGACGAAGATGGGGAGCTTTATGTGGAAGGTGAGCACCACCTGTTCGAAGGGTGAGGTGTGCTCGTTCCGGAGGAGATAATCGATGAGGCCCGCGTCCTCGCGGTAGGACTTGGTGCCGGCGCCGTAGGAGACCCGGGCGGCCTGGACAATGCGGTCATCGCCGCCCAGGTAGTCGACGAGGCGGACGAAGCCCTTGTCGAGGACTTCAAAGGGACGGTCGAGGATCTCTTCGGCGGCGGGGACGATGCAGTGGGGCATGGATACC
This sequence comes from Spirochaetales bacterium, assembly GCA_036732745.1. Lineage (GTDB taxonomy): Bacteria > Spirochaetota > Spirochaetia > Treponematales > Rectinemataceae > JAEUJG01. The sequence goes on from DAINBW010000019.1 coordinate 5,185, forward strand.
TCCCGTTGGGGCGTGTTTCCGCAGTATAGCCGCGGGGCGGTGGAGAGAAAAGTCGGGGGCCGGGAAGCTAGGGGCGGCGCGGGCGATCGCCGGGGAAGCCCTGGAAGTCGCCGGAGAAATCGCCGAGGCTCTCCTTGGAGGAGCCGGGGCCGTGGCAATCGGAGCCGTAGGTGAAGAAAAACCCGAGGGGCTCCGCCGCCTCGCGGACGAGGGCGTTGATCTCCTCGGTCTCATGGCCGCGATACCAGTAGAGTTCGACGCCCCTGACGCCGAGTTCCCGGAAGGCGGCGAGGAGGCGGTCGAGGCTCGGCCGCTCGGCGCGCAGCCGGCGCGGGTCGTCGCCGAACTGGTGACCGGGATGGGGCAGGACGAGGACCCCTCCGTCGGCCAGGACGGGCGCCGCGACCTCGGTCGCGAGGACGCGGGGAAAGCGTCCGTCGGGGAAGAGGCCCGAGTCGAAGTAGGCGCGCCGGAACTCCCGGTAATCGACGTTGCGCGCGACGAAGCCCCGGGCCTTCAGGTACTCGTAGAGGTCGACCTTGCTGAAGGAAAGGGCGCCCCGGTCGATCTCGGCGACTTGTCGCCCGCCGAGCTTCCGGGCGAGGAGTTCGTCGAAGGAGAGGTCCCCCCTCCGGAAGATTTCCTTGGCCCGCTCGACGAAGGCCTTGAGCCGCGTTTCGCGGCGGGCGGCGATGCCCCGCAGGAAGGCGTCGGTGCGGGCGTAGCCCGAGGGGCCCGCGGCGCCGGGAAAGTAGGCGAGGAGTTCGCTCTTGTAGGCGAGTTCGGGAACGGCGCAGTCGATTTCGCAGGCGGGCAGGACGCCGAGGCCGAGGGCCGCCGCCGCCGCCTGGAATTCCGGGACGCCGCCCAGGCTGTCGTGGTCGGTGACCGCCGCGACCGCGAGCCCGGTGGCCGCCGCGCGGGCGGCGATCTCCGCGGGCCAGAGGCTGCCGTCGGAATAGCGCGAATGAAGATGGAGATTCGCTTCCATGCCTACCGTCCTTCCGCGCGAGTATAGCCCGGCGTTCCGCGCTTGACCATGCCGCCGCGAGCCTCCACTATAGGCCATGGTCGGGAGGACGCATGTTCGAGCTCAAGGATTCGACGGTTGACGAGATTATTTTCGCGATGGAGGACCAGGACGGCACTTGGCTCGTGGACCTCGAGACCGGCGAGCTGTACGACGTGGACGAGGACGGCTACGAAGACGAGGAGGATGACGAGGGCGGTTCCGGGTCCGTCGGGGACGATCGGGAAGACCTCGATTTCGAGGACGAGACGCGCTTCGTGGCGCCGCCGGAATGGTCCTCCCGCGAGGGTTTCAAGCTGATGGAGGACTTCCTCGGCATGGTGCGGCAACCGAGCGCCCGGCAGGAGCTCGGCGCCGCGCTCGCCCGGGGCAAGGGCGTCTTCAAGGCCTTCAAGGAGGTCTTGGCGGCCCATCCCGAGATCGAAAAGGCCTTCCGCGACCACAAGACCCGCGCGATGCGCGCCGCGATCCGCGCCTGGTACAACGGCCTTCGCGAGATCCGCGGCCTGGAGCGCCTGGGGCCCGAGCCCGAGGATACGTCCGACCTCGTGGAGAGCGATCTCGGGATCAGGCTCGGCGACCGGGTCGCCGCCGGGGACCGCGTCCTGGCCCTGGTCGCCGACGCCGAGGCCGAGGCCCTGGAGCTCCTGCCGGAGGCCCTGGCCGCCCGCGAAGCCGAGCTCCTCACGGCGGCGCTCGCCGCGGGGGACGCGGTCTTTGCCTGGGCGGACGACGGGGAAGGCGGCGCCGTGGCCGGAGCGGCGGCCCTGCGCGAACGCGCGGCGGGCCGTTCCTTCGCCCGCGTCGTCTTCATCTACGTGGAACCGACCTTCCGCCGCGCCGGCCTTGGTCGCGCCCTCCTGGCCGCCCTCGCGAAAAACTTCCGGGCCGAGGGCACGGATCTCCTTGTCTTCGACTCCGCCTTTGCCCCCGCGGACTTTGGCCGCGCCCTCGAATCCACCGGATTCAGGCCCTTCGGCGTGCGCTCCCTGAGCCGCGGCTAGAGGCGGCGAGGGCGCGAGCGCCCTCGAATCCACCGGCTTTCGGCCCTTCGGCCTGCGCTCCCTAAAGCCGCGGCTAGTCGCCGTTCCAGCCGTAGCGGGCAAGGTCGACGCGGCCGGCCGTGGAGACCGCCACGCCTTCCGCCTCCAGCAGGGCCTTTTGGAGTTCAAAGCCCGCTCCCGGCGGCAGGGCGATGTTGCCGTCCTTGCGGAGGATGCGGTGCCAGGGGAGGCCTTCGGCCGCCGCGCGGGCATGGAGGACGCGCACCACCTGGCGCGCGCCGTTCGGCAGGCCGGCCATCGCGGCGACCGCGCCATAGCTCGAGACCTTGCCGCGGGGCACGCGGGCGAGTACGGCCTGGATCCGCAAGGTCGTTTCCGTCGGCATCCTTCCTCCTAAGCGAAAGGAAAGTATAAACCCCCGCAACCTCGGCGCAAGCGCCCTTGTCCAAGATACTGTATAGAATGAGGTTGCGCATCTTTACATTTTCGCCGAATTTGTAAACAATGGTAGCGACGGGTCCTTTCGGACCCGGACTCCGAGACTTGGGTGGGGGTCCTCATGAAGACCTGTTTCCTGTTCCCGGGCCAGGGAGCCCAGTACCCCGGCATGGGGCGCGATTTCTACGAGACCAGCAAGGCCGTCCGCGAGCTTTTCGAGCTCGCCTCCGATTCGGCCAAGATCGACGTCAAGGCCCTGATCTTCGAGGGCAGCGAAGAAGACCTGAAGCAGACGAGGAACACGCAGATAGCCGTGGCCCTGGTCGGCGCCGCGGCGGCCCTCTGCACGAGGGAGCACGGCATCCTTCCGGCCGCGGCGGCCGGTTTTTCCGTCGGCGAGTGGCCGGCCCTGGCCGAGGCCGGCGTGGTCAGCCACGCCGACATGTTCCGCCTCGTGGGCGAGCGCGGCCGGCTGATGGACGAGGCCGGGAAGCGCTCCGGCGGCTCGACGATGAGCGCCGTCCTCTTCATGGCTCCCGAGGCCATCGAGAAGGCGATAGCCGACGCCGGCCTCAAGCAGGTCTGGGTGGCGAACTACAACAGCCCGACCCAGTCCGTGATCTCCGGCACCGAGCTCGACGTGGCCGCCGCGGAGATCGCCCTCAAGACCGCCGGCGCGAAGCGCGTGGTCCGGCTCAAGGTCTCCGGCGCCTTCCATTCCCCGATCATGGCCTACGCCCGCGACGGCTTTGCCGAGGTCGTCTCCGACGTGAAGTTCTCCGATCCCAAGCTCGAGCTTTTTTCCAACGTCACGGGCAAGCGCATCATGACGGGCGCCGAGGCCAAGGAGCTCGCCGTGAAGCAGATCGTGAGCCCCGTGCGCTGGATCGAGGAAGAGGCGGCCATCGTCGCTTCCGGCGTCAACCACGCGATCGAGACGGGCCCTGGCACGGTGCTCGGCGGACTCTGGAAGGCCGTGGCCGGCGACCTGCCCTGCTTCCCCTGCGGCACCCTGGACCAGATCGCCTCTATTTCCTTGTAAACGCGCCCCTTTTCGCGTTACCTTACGAAGAAGCGCCGGCCGCGGAATCCCTTTGGAGGCTTCCGCGGCCTTTGCGCCAAGAATGGAGCACTTATGGATGGCTTGTTGATCGGCAAGACCTGCGTCGTCACCGGCGGCTCGAAGGGCATCGGCCGGGCCATGGTCGAGCTTTTCGCCCGCGAGGGCGGACGCGTATATTACCTGTCCCGCGGCGAGGCCGAGGATCCCCTTGCCCTGGCCGCCGCGGCCGCCGCCGGCGGCTCGGTAGCCTGGAAAAAGTGCGACGTCGCCGTCGAGGCCGAGGTCGACGCGGCCCTCGAGGCCATCGTCAAGGAAGCCGGCGCCCTGGACGTCGTGGTCAACAACGCGGGCGTCACCCGAGACGGACTCGTGTTCCGGATGAGCCTCGAGGACTGGGAGACCGTCATCCGCACCAACCTGACGAGCGCCTTCCTCGTCTCGAGGACGGCGGCCCGGCACATGATCAAGAAGCGCGCGGGCTCGATCATCAACGTCTCCAGCGTCGTGGGCATCATGGGCAACGGCGGCCAGACGAACTACGCCGCCTCCAAGGCCGGCCTCATCGGCTTCACGAAGAGCCTGGCCCGCGAGGTTTCGAGCCGCGGCGTCCGCGTGAACGCCCTCGCCCCGGGCTTTATCGAGACCGCGATGACGGATAAGATACCCGAGGAGATGAAGGAGAAGATGAAGGCCACGATCCCCCTCGGCCGCCACGGCGCCCCCGAGGAGGTGGCCAAGGCCGCCCTCTTCCTCGCCTCCGACCTCGCCTCCTACGTGACCGGCGAGGTGCTCAAAGTCGACGGCGGAATGGGGATGTAACATGGGAAAACGAAGAGTGGTCGTGACCGGTCTCGGCGTCGTGAGCCCCGTCGGCAACGACGTCCCCGAATTCTGGGCCTCGCTCAAGGCGGGCAAGTCGGGCATCGGCCCCATCACGGCGGTCAAGGCGGACGACATGGCCACGCGCATCGCCGGCGAGGTCAAGAACTTCGATCCGGGCAAGCGCATGGACGCGAAGGAAGCGAAGAAGATGGACCGCTTCTCGCAGTTCGCGGTCTACGCAGGCCTCGAGGCCCTCGCCGACGCCGGGCTTTCCAAGGAAGGCCTCGATTCCGAGCGCACGGGCGTCTGCTTGGGCACCGGCCAGGGCGGCTCCTCCAGCATCGAGGAAGGCGTGGCCCGTCTCTACGAGCGCGGCCCCGGGCGCGTGCCGCCCCTCACCGCCATCAAGGCCCTGGCCAACCTCGGCGCGGCCAACCTGGCGATCTACCTGAACGCGACCGGCCCGAGCCAGTGCCTCGTCACCGCCTGCGCCGCCGGCACCGACGCGATCGGCACCGCCTATCGCTGGATAGCGGACGACCACGCCGACCTCGTGTTCGCGGGCGGCTCCGAGGCGAGCATCACGCGCCTCGGCATCTCCGGCTTCGCGATGATCCAGGCCCTCTCCACGCGGAACGACGAGCCAGAGAAGGCGAGCCGGCCCTTCGACAAGGACCGCGACGGCTTTGTCATCGGCGAGGGCGCCGGCGTCCTCGTCCTGGAGGAATACGAGGCGGCGAAGGCCCGCGGCGCGCGGATCTACTGCGAGATCGCCGGCTTCGCCAACACCTGCGACGCCCACCACCTCACCGCCCCCGATCCCGAGGGCAAGGGCGTAGCCCGCGCGATGCTCCTCGCCATCAAGGACGCCGGGATGAAGCCCGAGGACATCGACTACATCTCCGCCCACGGCACCTCCACGCCGATGAACGACCCGATCGAGACCAAGGCCCTGAAGCACGCCTTTGGCCCCCACGCCTACAAGCTCAAGATCTCCTCGATCAAGTCGATGATCGGCCACTGCATGGGCGCCGCCGGCGCCCTCGAGTCCGTCGCCACCGTCAAGGCCATCCAGGAAGGCTTCATTCCCCCGACGATCAACCTGGACAACCCCGACCCCGAATGCGACCTGGACTACGTCCCCAACAAGGGCATCTCGATGCCGGTGCGGGCTGCGGTGAAGAACTCCATGGGCTTCGGCGGACAAAACGCCGTGGTGATCTTCAAGCGAATTTAATCGCTGGAGTTCGAAGATGCCCGCTGAAAAAGCGCGGGCCTAGGAGCCGAAAAGCTCGCCGCCGCCCAACCAAGGGCGCGGGTCCCAGCTTCGGAGGGACGGGGCGTGCGCTTGACCGTGGCCCGAAGGCCACGGAATCGCGCCCACCCCGTCCCTCCGGCGTCCCGCGCCATTCTTGCGCGGCGGCGAGCCCCGAGTCCGTGGCCCAGCGCTTTCGCCGTGAAGGTTCGTCGAACCCCGGCGAGCGCCCACTTGAAGAACACCATCACTTTACCGAGTGGTCGCTGCGGTCAAGCCGATGGCCGCAGGCCGAGCCCAGCGCCTCCCGCCGGGTCGCAGCGGCCGCGCCAATGGCCGCAGGCCGAGCCCAGCGCTTCCCGCCGGGTCGCAGAGGCCACGCCAATGGCCGCAGGCCGAGCGCAGCGTTTCCCGCCGGGTCGCAGCCGCTTGACCGTCGCCCACCGAGTCCCCTCCGCCGCCGGAGCGTGAAGCGCGCCGCCGACAAACCTTCCGGGGCCGAGGCGGCGTGGTTGGGCAAGCCGGGCGACGAACGACGGGAACCGAGCGGGGCGGCGGGTGGCAGGGGACGGGGAGCGGCCTCGCGCGGCGAGGCCGGCCCCGTCCCCTGCCAGGCCCCGCCCTGGGCCGCTCCCCGAACGCCCGCCGCCGCTCTTCCCCAACCATCCCGCCCTCTGTGGCGCGGGGGGCGGCGGAACGCTATACTGAAGGCCGTGCGACCGAGCATGTTTTCCGTGAAGCCCGGCACGCCCCTGCCTCTGGGGGCGCGGCCCGTCGCCGAGGGCGTCAATTTTTCCGTCTTCTCGAGGAACGCCGAGGCGATGATCCTGGCGATCTACGCGACGCCCCAGGACGGCGAACCCATCCTCGAGTTCAGGCTCGATCCGCGGATGAACCGCACGGGCGACATCTGGCACGTGTTGGTCCACGGGCTCAAGGCGGGCGCCCTCTATCTCTGGCGGGCGGACGGTCCCTACATTCCGCAGAAGGGCCTCAGGTACAACGTCCACAAGGCCCTGCTCGATCCCTACGCCAAGGCGTTGACGGGCAATTTCGTCTGGGAGCTGGAGGCCGCGCGGGCCTACGATCCCAAGTCGCCCGACCTCGACCTGTCCTTTTCCGACGAGGACGACGCGGCCCAAATGCCCAAGTGCATCGTCGTGGCCGACGAGTTCGACTGGCGCGGCGACCGGCCCCTCAACTATCCCCTGCGGCACTGCGTGATCTACGAGGCGCACGTGCGCGGGCTTTCCCTCCATCCAAGCGCGAAGGTCGCGCATCCGGGCACTTTCCGCGGCGTGGTCGAATCGATCCCCTATCTCAAGGACCTGGGCGTGACGAGCCTGGAGCTCCTGCCGGTGCAGGAGTACGACGAGTTCGAGAATCCACGTTCGAACCCGCGGACCGGCGAACGGCTCGCCAACTACTGGGGCTATTCGACGATCGCCTTTTTCGCGCCCAAGGGGGGCTACGCCTCCGCGGGTTCGGAGGGGCAGCAGGTCGGGGAATTCAAGTACATGGTCCGCGAGCTCCACGCCGCGGGCATCGAGGTCATCCTCGACATCGTCTTCAACCACACGGCCGAGGGCAACGAGCTCGGGCCGAGCCTGTCCTTCCGCGGCCTGGACAACCGGGTCTACTACATCCTGGACGAGGACCAGCGCTTGTACCGCAACTACTCGGGCTGCGGCAACACGCTGAACTGCAACCACCCGGTGGCGCGGAGCCTCATCATGGACTGCCTGCGCTACTGGGTCGCGGAGATGCACGTGGACGGGTTCCGCTTCGACCTCGGCTCCATCCTGGGGCGCGACCAGAAGGGCCGGCTCCTCGAGAATCCGCCCGTCATCGAGGAGATCGCCGAGGATCCCCTGCTCCGCCACACGAAGATCATCGCCGAGGCCTGGGACGCGGCGGGCGCCTACCAGGTCGGCTGGTTCCCCGGCGGGCGCTGGGCCGAGTGGAACGACCGCTACCGGGACGACGTGAAGCGTTTCTGGCGCGGCGACGAGCGCACGGTCCAGAGTTTCGCCACGAGGCTGACGGGCTCGAGCGACCTCTATCTCCGCGACGGCCGCAAGCCCTTCCATTCGATCAACTTCATCACGAGCCACGACGGCTTCACGTTGAACGATCTCGTCAGCTACAACGGCAAGCACAACGAGGAGAACGGCGAAGGCAACCGGGACGGCCACGATTCGAATTTCAGCTTCAACTACGGCTACGAGGGGCCCTGTCCCAACCTGGAGATCGAGGCGATCCGCAACCGGCAGGTGAAGAATTTCTTCGCCACCCTCCTCTTTTCCATCGGCACGCCGATGCTCCTCGGCGGCGACGAATTCCGCCGCACGCAGCGGGGCAACAACAACGCCTATTGCCAGAACAACGAGACGAGCTGGTTCGACTACGATCTCCTCACGCGCCACGGGGACGTCCGGCGCTTTGTCCGCGAGGCGATCGGCTTCCGGCTCCGGCATCCCGCCTTCCGGCGGCCCGAGTTCTTCACCGGGAAGGACGCCGACTACAACGCCATCCCCGACATCACCTGGTTCGACGACCGCGCCAAGAGTCCCGACTGGGCCAGGATCGAGCGGCGGATCGCCTGGCGCATCGACGGCTCCAAGGCGGACATCCTCCACGACCGCGACGACAACGACTTCCTCCTCATCTGCAACGCCGAC
>DAINBW010000020.1:0-13467 GCA_036732745.1 Spirochaetales bacterium
CATTGACAAGCGCATCCGCCTGTGGGACAATACGCTGACGGCGGCTCCAGACCGCGCCGATCCTACCTACGACGGAAGAACGGCCATGGATACCAAGAAGCGCATCCTTCTCGTAGACGACGAGCAGATCAACCTCGAGTTCTTCGACGTCATGCTGACCAAGCTCGGCTTCGACATCGAAAAGGCTGACAACGGCGCCGAGGCCCTCGAACTCGTGAAGCGCTGGAAGCCCGACCTCATCATCCTCGACAACGTCATGCCCAAGCTCTCCGGCTGGGAAGTGACGAAGATCCTCAAGACGAGCGACGACTACCGCGAGTTCTCCGAGGTGCCCATCATCATGTTCTCCGCCATGGACGACGTGAAGGACAAGGTCGAGGGACTCGAGCTCGGCGCCGACGACTACATCACCAAGCCCTTCAATTTCAGCGAGGTCCTGGCGCGCATCCGCGCGGTCCTGCGCACCCACGAGCTCGTCGGCCAGATCGAGCGCCGCGAGGCGCGCATCGGCGTCGCCGAGGACATCGCCGCCAAGGTGCTCGCCTTCGTCGAAGGACTCCGCCCCACCCTCGCCGCCCTGGCCGCCGACGCCTCCGCGATCGCGCCCGAGTGCGGGCCCGGCAAGCCCTTCGTCGAGCGCGCCAAGACCGACGCCGAGGCCGCCCTCGCCGAGCTTGACTCCCTGGACACCGCGGTAGCATCATTGAAGGCGGAGGCCGAGAGCCTCAAGGAATCGGAAACCGCCCTCCCCGCCCTCAAGCGGACCCTCCGCTCCTAGGGTTTCGGGGACCGCCAGGGAGCCGCCATGATCACGGAAGAGAAGCGCAAGGTCCTCGAACTGTTCGCCCAAGGCCGCAAGCTCTACAAGCTCATGCAATTCCCCGAGGCGCTCAAGTACTTCGGGGAGGCCCTCAAGTCCGACCAGAACGACGGCCCCTCCAAGGTCTATTACCTCCGCTGCAAACATTACATCGACAACCCGCCGCCCGAAGACTGGGACGGCGTGTTCGTCATGAAGACGAAGTGAGAATCACCTGATGCCCAAGACCAAAGCTCCCGACGCCGCCGCCCAGGCCGCGACCACGCTCGGCGCCGAGACCTCCTTTTCCGGCACGCTCCGCTTCAAGGACTCGCTGCGCATCCGCGGCAAGTTCGAGGGCGAGATCGAGGCCACCGGCCGCCTCTACATCGACGCGGACGCCGTCGTCACCGCCCGCCGCATCCGCGCGACGAGCGTCACCGTCGGCGGCACCGTCCGCGGCGACATCGAGGCGGCCGACCGCATTGAAATGCTGCCGACGGCGAAGATCTACGGCAACGTCCGGACCGCCAAGCTCCGCATCGCGGACGGCGTCGTCTTCGAGGGCGCCTGCGAGATGATCCGCGATCCGGCCGGTTTCACGCCCTTCGCCGTCCGCGACAAGGCTTGACCCCTCCGGAGGCCGAGCCGCTCGACCGAGCGGCCCGAAGGCTCTGCGGGATTCTGGGGCGGCGTTCGCGCCGCCTCGTGCTCGCGGAATCCTGCACCGGCGGCCTCGTCGCCGCCGCCGTCACCGACATTCCGGGAGCCTCCGAGCTGTTGTGGGGAGGCTTCGTCGTCTACACCGAGGCGTCGAAGACCGCCCTCCTCGGCGTCCGGCCCGAGACCATCGCCGAGCGCGGCGTCGTCTCGCGGGAGACGGCCCTGGAGATGGCCCGCGGCGCGCTCGCGAGAAGCGGCGCCGACCTGGCCATCGCCGTCACGGGCTTCGCCGGCCCGGGAACGGAGCCCGGCGAAGCCGCGCCCGGCAGGGTCTGTTTTGCCTGGGCGGCGAGCGTCACCGGTCCCGTCGCGGGCTCCGCCGCGGTCACCGCCGAGCGTTCCGACGAGGTTTTTTTCCCGGGCGGCCGCGACGCGGTTCGCCGTTCCGCGGCAAGGTACGCATTGGACGAAGCGGCGAAATTCGCCGATAAACACTTTCCCGAGCGATATTGACAAGGGGATCGGCGGGGTCTATAGTGCTTTAAGCGTCGAACAGCGCGGAGGCTCCCGCCTCCGCTCGCGCGAGAGGCCCTCGTACGGGCCCTCCGGAATCCGGCAATCCGCACGCAGGAATCGAGAACGACGCGAAACCCCCACACGAAGGCAAGCAAACAGCGAATCCGCGAGGGTTCGTCACACGGAATATGACCACATCAGAGCTGCGCACGGAGAAACCCATGGCGATAATTCGCAAAAAGCGCCCCGCCGACCAGATCGAGGGCGAGGATCGTACCGAGGCCGACAGCCAAGGCGAGCTTTCGCTCGACGGCGAGACCACCGAGGGCTACGGGGCGGATTCCACCGCGTCCGAAGCGGACCGCGAGCGGGATTCGAACCCGGACCGGAACGGCTCGGGCGAGCCCGAAACGGCCGAGAGCGCCGCGGGCGAGAACGGCGAGGGCGGTTCCGAAGAGAACCGCGCCCCCGTCCGCATCAAGGTGAAGCGGAAGGTTCCCCGCGCCGACGGCGGCCCCGCCGCCGAGACAAGCGCCGGCGGCGGCTACGCCAACGGCGCCGCGGGCGGCCCCTCCGGCGCCGGCCAGAACGGCGGCCACGGCGGCGGAGCGGGAGCCGGATACGGCGCCGGCTCCTACGCGGCGAGCTACGCGGGCAGCTTCGGCGGCAACGGCAACGGCCGGGGCGAGGAGCGCGAAACGGGCTTCGTGCGCCGCCAGGAAAGCTTCGAGCGCGGCGCCGAAAAGGCCGAGGGCCAGCGGCCCGAGCCCAACGAGAACCGCTCCCGCCTCTCGATCAACGACCTGACCGAGATGGGCATCAAGGAGCTCCGCGAGCTCGGCGCCAAGTACGGCATCAACCACGAGGAGATGATCGCCCTCAAGAAGCAGGAGCTCATCTTCTACATCCTGAAGGGGCACACGGACCGCGGCGGCATCATCTACGCCTACGGTTCCCTCGAGATCCTCCCCGACGGCTACGGCTTCCTCCGCTCCCCCCAGAACTCCTACCTGCCCGGCTCCGACGACATCTACATCTCCCCCTCGCAGATCCGCCTCTTCAACCTGAAGACCGGCGACACCGTCTACGGCCAGATCAGGAGCCCCAAGGAGGGCGAGCGCTTCTTCGCGATGCTCCGCGTCGAGCAGGTCAACTTCGACGAGCCCGCGGTCGCGCAGAACCGCATCCCCTTCGAGAACCTGACGCCCCTCTACCCGCACCAGCGCCTCAACCTCGAGACGACGACGCAGGAGACCTCCACCCGCCTCATCAACCTCTTCTGCCCCATCGGCAAGGGCCAGCGCGCCCTCATCGTGTCGCCGCCCAAGACCGGAAAGACGATCCTCCTCCAGAAGATCGCCAACGCGATCACGGCGAACCATCCCGAGGTCTACCTCATCGTCCTCCTCATCGACGAGCGTCCCGAGGAAGTCACCGACATGGAGCGCACCGTCAAGGCCGAGGTCATCTCCTCCACCTTCGACGAGCAGGCGACCCGCCACGTCCAGGTTTCCGAAATGGTCCTCGACAAGGCCAAGCGCCTCGTCGAGCACGGCAAGGACGTCGTCATCCTCCTCGACTCGATCACGCGCCTGGCGCGCGCCTACAACCAGACCGTGCCGACCTCCGGCAAGATCCTCTCCGGCGGCGTCGACTCCAACGCCCTCCACAAGCCCAAGCGCTTCTTCGGCGCCGCGCGCAACATCGAGGGCGGCGGCTCCCTCACCATCATCGCGACGGCCCTGATCGACACCGGAAGCCGCATGGACGAGGTCATCTTCGAGGAGTTCAAGGGCACGGGCAACATGGAGATCAACCTGGACCGCAGGCTCTCCGACCGCCGGCTCTTCCCCGCGATCAACATCAAGAAGTCCGGCACCCGCAAGGAAGAGCTCCTCCTCTCCGACGAGGAACTCCAGAAGATCTGGGTGCTCCGCAAGGTCATAAGCCCGATGGACGACGTGGAGATCATGGAGCTCCTCATTGACAAGATGATGAAATCCAAGAATAATGACGCGTTCCTCCGGTCGATGAACACGCCCCTCGGCGGCAGCGACTAGGACGACGACGGCCGAGGGGCGGTTTTGCCCCGAGGCCGATCAAAGGCTATTATTTAGGTAGAACGCCGTCCACAAGGCCGGTTTTCAGACATAGAACCAGCGCGGAGGTAGCATATGAAGGCTGAGATCCATCCCAAGTCCGAGATGACGAAGATCACCTGCGCCTGCGGCAATGTCATCGAGACCCGTTCGACGGTAAAGAACATCCAGGTGGAAATTTGCTCCGCCTGCCACCCCTTCTTTACCGGCAAGCAGAAGCTCGTCGACACCGCGGGACGCATCGAGCGCTTCAACAAGAAGTACGGCATCAAGTCGTCCGAGAAGTAATCTCCCCTTCCTTCGGGAAGAGAATCGGCCGTCCCAAGGTCGCGCGAGCGGCTGGGGACGGCCCTTTCGTTTTAAACGCCGCGCGTCGCCCGGCGGCGCCATGAGCCCGGCGGCGCCATGAGCCCGGCGGCGCCATGAGCCCGGCGGCGCCGTGGACCGCGGCGCCGCGGCTGGCCGGGCGCCACGGCGCGCGCGGAAGCCGCCGCCTCGATTGCCCGAATCGCGGCTCGCGAAGTATACTCGTCGTACCGGACGGCCGAGCGCCGCCCAAGACTTCCGCGACGGGAGCGCCACGCCATGAAAGCCCACGCCATCACGGACCGCATCTACGCCCTTCACGCCGACATCGAAACGGCCGACCTCTTCGAGGGGATCTGGCCCATACCCCACGGGGTTTCGCTCAACTCCTACCTCGTCAAGGGCGAGAAGGTCGCCCTCATCGACCTCGTCCGCGACTGGGCGGGCGCGCCCGAGGCGCTGGAGGCGGAGATCGCACAGGCCGGCCTCTTCCTGGACAAGATCGACTACCTCATCCTGAACCACCTCGAGCCGGACCACACCGGCTGGCTCGCCGAGTACAAGAAGCGCAATCCCAAGGTGGAGATAATCTCCACGGCCAAGGGCATCGAACTCGTGAAGTCCTTCTACAAGATCACCGACGGCCTCCGCGCGGTGAAGTCCGGCGACACGCTGGACCTGGGCGGCGGCATGGTCCTGCGCTTCGAGGAGGCGCCGAACGTCCACTGGCCTGAGACGATGGTCACCTACGAGGCGGACTCGGGCGTCCTGTTTTGCTGCGACGCCTTCGGCGGCTACGGCAAGCTCGGCGACCGCGTCTTCGACGACCAGTTCACGGCCGAGGAGCACGCCTTCTTCGAGAAGGAAAGCCTCCGCTACTACGCGAACATCGTCTCGAGCTTCAGCCTCTTCGTGAAGCGCGCGGTGCAGAAGCTTTCGGCCCTCGACATCAAGGTCGTTGCGCCGAGCCACGGCATCGTCTGGCGCAAGAACCCGAAAGAGATCATCGAGCGCTACGTGAAGTACGCGAACTACATGGACGGCCCGCAGGAAAAGGAAATCTGCGTCGTCTGGGGCTCGATGTACGGCAACACGAAGAAGGGCCTCGACGCGGTCCTCGCCGGCATCGAGGAGGAGGGCGTGCCCTACTCGATCCACCGGGTGCCGAACGAGGACGCGTCCTTCGTCCTCGCGGACGCCTACAAGAGCGCCGGCATCGTCATCGCGATGCCCACCTACGAGTACAAGATGTTCCCGCCCATGGCCTACGTCCTCAACCTCTTCGAACGCAAGCACGTCTGGAACCGCAAGGCCCTGCGCCTCGGCAGCTGGGGCTGGGTCGGCGGCGCCAAGAAGGAATACGACGAGCTCGTCGCGCCCCTCAAGTGGGACTCCCTCGAGTCCGAGGAGTGGGCCGGCGGCCCCGACGAGGCCAAGCTCGAAGCCCTCCGCGAGAAGGGCCGCGAGCTCGCCCGCAGGGTAAAGGGCGCCTAGAACTCGAGCGCGTTGTCGTCTATCGCGTCGGCGTCCCTGAGGATGCTCGACGCGTAGGCGGCGACGAAGCCCGTCCCCTGGGTCGCGAGAAGGGTGAAGCCTTCCGACCCGGCTAGGTCCGCTTCGTTGTCTTTTTCCCTTCCCGCGAAATAGCGCAGGTTGAGGGTGGCCATCGCCTCCGCGGCCTGCGAAATCTTCCCCGCCCCGCCGACAAGCTCCCCGAGCGCCTCGTTGGTCATCTTGATCGCCTCGGCGCGGAACGACCGCTCCGAGGCCTCGGCGTAGTCCAGGAGGACGGGATCGGCCAGGCCCGCGGCCCGCGCCCAGCCCTCGACGTCGAGCCTCGCCGTCCGGTAGCGCAGCTCGCGGCCTTCCCCCTTCGGTTCCACAAGGCCGAATTGGTGGGGATGGACGGCGAGGGAATTCGTGGCGATGTCGTACACCGCCGCCGCCCCCTCCCCCGAGGCCGCGATGTCCTGGATGTGGATGTGGCCCGTGAGGACGGCGCGGATGCCCGCCTCGCGAAAGAGCGCGGCTACGCCCGCGGAGTCCTCCACGGTGAAGCCGCGCGTGATGACGGGACTGTGGTCGACGAGGCTGTGGTGCATTGCGGCCAGGAGGGTATCGCCCGCGGCCCGCGCCTCCCGGCCTGCCCGACGCACGAAGGCCCTTGTGGCCTCAGGCAGGGCGCCGCCCGTCACCGGCCGGCCAAGGGCCGCATTTTCGCCATAGCGGTTCGTATCGAGGACGAGGAGCCTGAGCCCGGGCGCGAGCTTCGCGACATAGGATAGGCTGCCCTTGTCGCGCGCCAAGGCTTCGGCGAAGCCGAAGTCGCGGTAGATTTCCGCGAATTCCCCGGGACCGACGCCCGGAACCACGAACTGGCGCTCGCCCCGGAAGGCCCGCGCCCAGGGATTGGCCACGTCGTGGTTTCCCGGCGCCACGAAGACTCCGATGCCGGCGGACTCCAAGGCGCGGAAACGAGCGGCCAGGGCGAGGTGGCTCTCCCGCTCGCCGTTCAGCGTCAGGTCGCCGGTCACGACGAGCGCCCGCGCTCCCGCGAGGGAAAGGTCGCGGGCGAGGGCATCGAGCAGGGCCTCGCCCCGTTCGAGGTCCTTGCCGTCGCCGCCCGAGGCGATGCGCCTGAAGGCCGGCCCATCGTCTCGGAGGGAAGGCGCGAGAAAGTGGAAATCGGTGGCGACCGCCACCGATCCCGCGCGCGCGGGATCAAAGGCCTTGGCTTCGGTATTGTCTTCAGGCTGGAGCCCCGACGGGACGCCCGGAGTCCCGCCCGGCTGGACTCCGGGTTGGACTTCAGCCTGGGCTTTGGCCGCTCCACAGGAAACGAGGAGGGCCAGCGCGGCGACGGCGACCACGGCTGCGACCGCGCGGGAAAGCGCCTTAAATGCCGCCGTCATCAGGCCGGTTTCACGAGGCTTCGCGAAGGCCGGCGACTCGCCTCGGCGATCGCTGGCCCGGAAGGGCCGGCCGGGGTCTTGGCGCGCGAGGACAGTCCATTTCATGCCGCGGTTATAGTTCCACCTGAAACGGATGTCAAGCCAAGGCCGCCGGCCCCGCGGGAGCTAAAACCGCCCGAGATCCTTGTCGCCGCGGCCGGAGACGTTGACGATCGCGAGTCGTCCCGTGCCGCGGAGCCGCTTCATCGCGTGGGCCACTGCGTGGGCGCTCTCGATGGCGGGGATGATGCCCTCCAGCCGGGAGAGGATGCCGAAGGCCTCCACCGCCTCGTCGTCCATCACGGGTTCGTAGATCACCCGCCCCTCCTCCTTGAGATGGGCGTGCTCGGGACCGATGCCGGGGTAATCGAGGCCGGCGGAGATCGAATGCGCGTCCACCGGATTGCCGGCCTCGTCGACGAGGCAGTAGGAGAAGGTGCCCTGGAAGACACAGGGAGCCCCGCGGCTCAGCGTGGCCGCGGTCTTGAGGCCCGCCACGTCGGTTCCGCCCCCTTCCGCTCCGTAGATCGCGACGCCTTCGTCGCCCAGGAAGGCGGAAAAGAGGCCGATCGCGTTCGAGCCGCCGCCGACGCAGGCGAAGAGCGAGTCGGGCAGGCGGCCCTCCGCCTCCAGGATTTGCGCCCGCGCCTCCTGGCCGATGACCGACTGGAAGTACCGCACCATCGACGGATAGGGGTGGGGCCCCACCGCCGAGCCGAGGCAGTAGAAGGCCTCAGGATCGGCGGCATAGGCGCCCAAGGCGGCGTCCACGGCGTCCTTCAGGGTCGCGGTTCCGGCGTCGGTCGTTTTCACGGCCGCGCCGAGCAACTTCATCCGCTCCACGTTCGGCGCCTGTCGCCGGGCGTCCTCCGCTCCCATGTAGACCGTGCAGGAAAGGCCGAAGAGGGCGCAGGCCGTCGCCGTCGCGACCCCGTGCTGGCCCGCGCCCGTCTCGGCGACAACCCGCGTCGCTCCCATGCGCCGGGCCAGGAGGATCTGGCCGATCGTGTTGTTGATCTTGTGCGCGCCCGTGTGGTTCAAGTCCTCGCGCTTCAGGTAGACGACGGCGCCGAGTTCGGCCGAGAGCCGCTCGGCGCGGTAGAGGGGGCTCGGGCGCCCGACGTACTGCTTGAGGTAATGGCGGTATTCCTCGTCGAAGGAGGGATCGGCGAGGGCGCGGGCAAAGGCCGACTCGACCGCGGCGAGCCTGGCTTCAAGCGCCTCGGGCACGTACCTGCCGCCGAAACGGCCGAAATATCCGGAAAGGGCGGCGGAAGAAGCGTCGTAATGCAGCATGGTTTACTCCATGGGCGGCGGATCGGGCCGCCGGCTAAACTGTCGGAACCTACGGCTCGGCCGCGAGCCGAACCGGCTCGTCCTTGCGCGAGGAGGCGGCCAAACCCTGACCGCGTGGTCGAAACGATGGTGTTTAGCGGGGCCAGGCCCAAGAGTAGGGGAAGTAGGATGCGTCGGGTAGTGATAAAGACGCGAGCGGCGTGAGCGACGAGAGGCTGAAGGCGATACTCTTCATTTGTTTCTCCCGGTAGTATCATACCGGCAATGCTGGAGCCTGTCAATCTGTTTCTATCAATAAAAACAGCCCGTCTCCGCGATGGAGACGGGCTGGCATGAAGCTTGGAAAACCCGAGGGCTACTCGGCGCCCTTCTTGCCGATCTTGTCGGAGACCCAGATGACCAGGAAGAAGACACCCAGGGTGGCGAAGACGCCGATCAGGCCGCCGGCCGTGACGCCCAGCGCCTGGACGGTCGTGCTGCTCTGCTTGAAGTATTCAATGACCTGTTCCATCGTTTTCTCCTTACCTTAGCCCACGAGGAGGGGGACGAGGGCGAGGACCATGCCGCCCGCGATGACCGAGCCGAGCTGGCCGGAGACGTTCGAACCGATGGCGTGCATGAGGATGATGTTGCCCTTCTCCTCGTCGTTGGCCATCTTCTGGACGATGCGGCCGGACATCGGGAAGGCGGAGATGCCGCAGGCGCCGATCATCGGGTTGATCTTCCTGGCCTTGGGCAGGAAGAGGTTGATGAGCTTGGCGAAGAGGACGCCGCCCGCGGTGTCGAAGACGAAGGCGACGAGGCCGAGTCCCATGATCATGAGCGTATCGAGGGTAAGGAAGGCCTCGGCGGTCATGCTGGAGCCGATCGTGATGCCGAGGAGGAGGGTCACGATGTTGGCGAGCTCGTTCTGGGCGGCCTTGGAAAGGCGCTCGAGGACGCCGGACTCGCGGATCAGGTTGCCGAACATGAGGGAGCCGATGAGGGGCACGGAGATCGGGGCGACGAAGCCGGAGATCATCGTGACGGCGATCGGGAACATGACCTTGAGCCACTTGGGGCAGCTCGACTCGTGGTAGACCATGTGGATGCGGCGCTCGTGCTTGGTCGTGAGGAGCTTGATGACCGGGGGCTGGATGAGCGGCACCAGGGACATGTAGGAGTAGGCCGCCACCGAAATCGGACCGAGGAGCTGCGGCGCGAAGATGCTGGAGACGAAGATCGAGGTCGGGCCGTCGGCGGCGCCGATGATGCCGATGCTCGCCGCGGCCTTGAGGTCGAAGCCGAGGAGCGTGGCGGCGATCATGGTCGCGAAAATGCCGAACTGGGCGGCCGCCCCGAAGAAGATCATGAAGGGATTCTTGAAGAGGGGGCCGAAGTCGATCATCGCGCCGACCGCGACGAAGATGAGGAGGGGAAAGAGCTCCGTCCTGATGCCCATTTCAAAGAGCACGCTGAGGAAGCCCGGCTCGGTGACGCTCGCGCCGACGGCGGGGATGCCGGCGATCGAGAGCGGCAGGTTGACGAGAATCGCGCCGAAACCGATCGGCAGGAGCAGCATCGGCTCGTATTCCTTCTTGATCGCGAGCCAAATCAGCGCGAGGCCGACGAGGTACATGACGAGGTTCTGCCAGGTCACCGAGGTGAAACCTATGAAGACGTCTTGCATGAGGTGGACTCCAGATATGGTACTTGGTTTTTTTATACTATACCGGAGCGGTGGGACTGACAAGATGCGAACGGAAGGAAGCGACGTCGCGGCCGGAAGGGCCGCGCTGTTATTCCTTCCGCGCGCCGATCCTGACGAGGCGGATCCGCCCGTCGCGGGCCGCCGCCGCGAGTGATTCCCACGGGATCTCGCCCTCGGGCCCCAGGAAGATGACCGCGGAGCGGCCGGCCTCGTCGACGAGGGGAAGGGCGAAGGCCTTGATCCCCGCGCCGAACAGGGCGTAGACGGAATCGGGGAAGGCGCGCGCGTCGAAGTACAGGGCGGAACGCAGGGCGGCCGCGGGCAAACCCTTGCCGGCTTCGTAGCGCGGATACTCCAGGTAGGGCTGGCGAACCACGAGCGGATCCCGGTCGTCCGCAAGCCCCAGGGCGGGGAAGGCGCCGGAGAGCTCGACGGCGGTCTCGCCCGCGGAGGACGACTCGGCGAGGAAGGCCTCGGCGCCCGCGGCGCGGCCCAGGATCGCGGCGAGGCGGGCTTCGCGGCCGGCGGAGGATGGCGACTGCGCCAGGGGCGCGGCGCCCGCCGGCGAGCCGAGCGCGGCTTTCGCCGAGGCGGCGAAGGCCGCGACGGAGGGTCTCGCGCCCAGGCTCAAGGAAAGGGCGCCGGCCCAGTTGAAGGAAGCCTTCGTGTCCGCGACGAGATCCTTGAAAGGCCGCGTCAGGTTGTTGTAGATGAGCCCCGGAACGTAGAGCCCCTTCTTGAGCACGGCGCCGAACATGACGACGTCGATGCGCGTGCCCTCCGCCTGGGGATAGAGCCGGGCGTAGCAGGTCGGATCGTCCTGGAGGAAGACCTTGGCCTGGAGGATATAGCCCTTCGAGGGTTCTCGCTGGATGACATAGGATCCCGCGCGGGCCGGCTGGAAGCCGTCGGCGCCCGCGTTGATGAACTCGATGAGGAAGTCGGTCGTCCTTTGGCGGCTCCGGACCAGGACTTGGACGCCGGCCTTGGTGGTCTGGACGCGCTCGTCGAACTTGAGGGCCGTGTCCTTGGGCACGGTGATGAGGTTCGTGAAGAACTTTTGGCGAATTTCCGAGTTGTCGGGCAGGCTCCGCGCGAGATAGGTTTCGAGATCGGGCGGCGCCGCGTCGGCGAAGGCGAACGAAACCGCGAAAGCCGATGCCGCGAACAACGAAAGGGCCGCTAGTCTTCTCAAGCGCATCGCTACTCCATGCTGCGGCCCGCAAGGGCCGGAATGAGTGGCCGGTAAGCCATTTTATGATACAGCGAGAGTATATCACAGGGCAGGACGAAAGGCGATGCTCGAACGGGGACCCGGGCGCGCGGCTTTTCGTTTTCCCGCCCCCCATGCTAGATTTCCCCCATGAACAAGCCACGCCGCGCCGCCGTCGGACTCTCGGGCGGCGTCGATTCCGCCGTCGCCGCGGCCATCCTCCTCGAGGAGGGCTACGAGGTCCTCGGCCTGACGATGAAAATCTGGAAGGGCGCCATCGCCGTCGCCGAGGGCGCCAAGCACGCCTGTTTCGGCCCCGGCGAGGAAGAGGACATAGCAGCCTGCACCCGGCTCGCCGCGAGCCTCGGCATCGAATACCGCGTCCTCGACCTGGCGGACGAATACGAGGAACGCGTCCTGGACTACTTCCGCCGCGAATACCTCCGCGGCAGGACCCCGAATCCCTGCGTCGTCTGCAACCGCGAGCTCAAGTTCGGCTTCCTCGTCGACCGCGCCCGCGAATCCGGCTTGGACTTCGACTTCTTCGCGACGGGCCACTATGCCCGCATCGAAGAACGGGAGGGGGTGCGCTACATCAAGCGCGCCGCCTTCGAGGCGAAGGACCAGAGCTATTTCATCTACGGCCTGGATTCGGAGCGACTGGCCGGCATCCGCTTTCCCCTCGGCGCGCTTTCCAAGGAGGAGGTGCGGGCCAAGGCGCGCAAGCTCGGACTCGAGACCGCCGACAAACCCGAAAGCCAAGACTTCATCGCCGGCGGGGACTACGCGCCGCTCTTCGCCGACCGACCGCCCGAGCCGGGCGACTTCGTGGACGGAAGCGGAAGGATGATCGGCCGCCACCGCGGCCTCCCCTACTACACCGTCGGCCAGCGCCGCGGGCTCGGCGTCTCCATCGGCCCCGAGCCCCTCTACGTGCTCAAACTCGAGCCGGAGGCGAACCGCATCGTCCTCGGCCCAAACGCCGGGCTCTTCGCCGAGGGCCTCGAGGCCGCCGACTTCAGGCTCCAGGATCCGCGCCGGGCGGGCGAACCCTTCCGCGCCGCCGCGAAACTCCGGCAAAACCACAAGCCCGCGCCCTGCCTCGTGAAGCCCGCCGCCGACGGCGGCTGCCGCCTTGAGTTCGACGTCGCCCAGCGGGCGGTCGCCCCCGGCCAATCCGCCGTTCTCTACGACGAGGAAGGCCTCGTCCTCGGCGGCGGCGTCATCGAACGCGCCATCGAGCGCCTGGACTGAGGTCCGCCCGGGCGGACGCCCGTCCGGCCGCCCGTCCGGCCACCCGGACGGACGCCCGGACAGCCGCGCGGGGGTCGCCCCTCCGCGCGGCCATTGACCCCTTCGCCCCCGAGTGCTATATTTTCGTTAAGCGATCCTAAGGCGAGTCTCCGGCGACGGAGGGCTCGTCCCCGGGTCACCCCGCAGGGGGTGTACCGGATTCGACCCGTACGGTCCGGATTGCGGGCAGCAGGTGGAGACGCCGACCTCCTGATTCGGCAACCTTTTACGTGCCAACAACAACGGCACCCTCGCTCTCGCCGCGTAAGCGCCGTTAGCGACGGACTCGCGGTCGCGCCGCCTTGAGCGGCCGTAGCGTCCGACACCAATCGAGGCTTGCCCAGGCCGGGGTCCGGACCGGCTTGGGGACTAACTCCGGAATACGGGAGGGAAAGCGTGCCGCTCCGCCACCCCCGCCCCGACAACTTGGATGACCGGCTAAACCTGTAGACGTTCGCCTTTCGCGTTCGGGGACGCGGGTTCAACTCCCGCCACCTCCAACAAAAGGAAAAAACCAGCCGCAAGGCTGGTTTTTTTCTGCCCTGATCCCGGTGGCGGGAGTTGAACCCGGAGCGGCGTCCGATTCCGAGCGCGATCATCTGAGCGCCCGGAATCGGCGAGCGGCAGCTGCACCACGAAGG
>DAINBW010000021.1:0-13465 GCA_036732745.1 Spirochaetales bacterium
GCGCTTGGCCGCCTCAGCGGCGGCCTTCAGGTCGCCGCCGCCCCGGTCCCCGCCGTCGGAGAGGAGGAGGAGGAGCCGGTTCGCCCCCGTGTCGGCCGTGAAGGATTCGAGGCCCTCCCGGAGGCCCTTGCCGATGTCGCTGCCGCCGGAGCTGATCGTCTCCGGATCCGCGTAGTCGAGGGCGGCGTCGAGGGCCTCCAGGTCTTCCGTCATGGGCACGAGGAGGACCGCCTCGCCCTCGGCCGCGACGAGGGAGAAGGAGGCGCCCGGCGCCGCGCGCGTGAGGCCGCGGAGGAGAGATTTTGCCGCGTCGAGCCGCGAGCCCGGACCGTCGCGGACGTCCATGCTGCGCGACACGTCGAGGACGACCGCGACCTCGAGGCCGGTCCGCTCCGCCGCGACGGCGCGGGAGCCCCAGGCGGGACCCGCGAGGGCCAGGGCGGCCGCGGCGAGGAAGACGGTGGAGGCGGCCGCGCCGTAGACGGAGGCCGCGGCGTAGGCCCCGCCCTTGGCACGCCGGCTCGCCGGCCCGGCGAGGAGCTCGAGGGTGGCGAGGAGCCGGGGGGCGCGCCGCCTGGCGATAAGGAGCTCGAGGGGAATGAGGGCGAGTAGCCAGAGGAAGCCGGGGTGCTGGAAGCTCATGGGAAATCCCCTCCCGAAAGGATGCCGAGGAGGCGGGCCGCGACCAGGAGCGCGAGGGCGAGGGCGAGGAAGGGCCGGAGGAGGGAATCCTCCTTCGCGACGGACCGGGTCGCGGCGAGGGAGGCGCTCCGCTCGGAGAGCTCGGAGAAGGCCTCGCCGAGGCCCTCCGCGTTCTCCGCGGCGAAATACTGCCCGCCGCCCTCGCGGGCGAGCGACTCAAGCGCGGCGCGGTCGAAGCCGGAGCGGTAGGTGCCGGTCCGCCGTTGGCCGGTCGCCGGATCGACGAAGGAGAGGGGCACCTCGCCGCGGCTCCCGAGGCCGATGACGGAGACGGCGATGCCGCGGCGCGCCGCGAGGGCGGCCGCGGTGCCGGGCGCGAGCGAGCCCGCGTTGTTCTCCCCGTCCGTGAGGAGAACGACATACTTGGCCGGCGCGCCCGAGCGGGAGGCGTGGGCCACCGCGACGCCGATGCCGGCGCCCAGGGCGGTGCCCTCGCCGAGGAAGCCCGGCTCGAGGTCGCCGAGGCGGCGGCGGAGGGCCGCGTAGTCGAGGGTCGGCGGGCAGACGAGGGCCGCCTCGCCGCCGAAGGCGACGAGGCCCACGGTTTCGTTGCGCCGGGAGGCGAGGAAATCGTCGATGATGGCCTTGGCCGCCTCGAGGCGGTTCGGCGCGAAATCCTCCGCGGCCATGCTCGGCGAGACGTCGAGGGCGAAAACGATCTCGTTGCCGCGGCTCAGGTAGAGGACCCGGCGGCTCAGCTCCGCCGGGCCGGCGGCCGCGACCACGGCGAGCGCGAAGCCGAGCCACAGGCAGGCCTCGCGGAGAAGGCGGAGGCCGCGGAAGGCCAGGGGCGCGCCGTCGAAGACCAGGCCGTCGGCGGCGGCGAGGGGGTGGCGGATGCCGCGGCCGCCTGCGCGCAGGAAACGCCGGAGCAGGACGAGGCCCGGCGCGAGCAGGAGGAGGACGAGGAGGTAGGGCCGCTCAAACGATAGCATCGAGGGCCTCCTCCGACGCGGCGCCCACGCGGTGGGCCGAGGCTACCGCGGCGCGCATCGCCTCCGGTCCGGGCTCGAGGCCGGCGAAGCGCGCCCGGTCGGATTCCGCGAGGACCGAGGCGGCGTCCTCCCTGACGCCGGGACAGGGGAAGCGCGACTCCGGGAGGGCGGCGATCTCCGCCGGCGTCAGGGCCGGCGCCTCGGGCAGGACCCGGGCGGCGAGGTAGAGCCGGAGCGAGCGGGCGAGCGCGGCGTAGAAGTCGCGCGCGGCCACGGAACCGATGCCCTTCTCCAAGTAGGCCAGGCTGCGGTCGAGGGCCCTCAAGGCCTGCGCCGCGCGGCTCTTCGCGATGATCCGCCGCGCGGCCGGCACCAGGTAGAGGGCCGAGCCGACGCCCCCGAGGACGAGCGCCAGGAAGAGGCCGGCGAAGCCGTAGAGATAGAGCGCCGCCCCCGGCGGATCGCGCTGGGGCTTCGGCGGCGAAGGTTCACGGTCGCCGGGGCCGAGGACGGAGGCGGTCTCGTAGGGCAGCGCGGGCAGGACGACGCCCCGCGTCGAGAAGGCGGGGATCTCCCCCTTGCCGGGCTTCCAGGACACGAAGCGCGCGCGGAGCTCCCAGCCGCCGCCGACCTTGGCCAGCCGGATCTCGCGGAGTTCGGGATCCACGGCGGGGCTCGGCGGCGGAAGGCCCTCCCCCTCCTTGAGGACGAAGGGCTCGAGCTCGCGCCGCGGCTCCGCGAGGAGGGCCACGGCCTCCGCCTCCTCGCCGACGGCGAAGCGGGCGGGCACGAAGGCCAGGCGCTCGACGGCGAGGGTCTCCGCGGCGAGGCCCGCGGCGGCCAGCGCGAGCGGCAGGGCGAGGAGGAGCCGCGGCTTCACGGCCGCCTCCGCGCGTCGAAAAACTCGAGGAGGCGGCGGACCGGATCGTCGGCCGTGTCGATCTCGAGGAAGGAGGCGCGGGCCTCGAGGCAGCGCTCCCTGGCGTCGAGGGCGGCCGCCCGGCCCCGTTCCGCCCAACGCGCGCGATAGCCGCGGCTGGCGAAGGGCAGCCAGGCCCCGCCCGCGCCCTCAGCGTCCGCCGCGTAAAAGGCGCCGTGCGCCGGAGGCTCGAGGTCGAGGCGGTCGGTGACGCGGAGGGCGATGGCGTCGTGCCGCCGCGCGAGGAGGGCGAGGGGGCGGTCCCAGCCCCCCGCCTGGAAATCGCTCAGGGTCATCACGAGGCTGCGGCGCTTGAGGAGCCGCCCCGCCGCCTCGAAGGCTCCCCCCAGGTCCGAGCCGCCGCGCGCCGCGTCCGCCGGGCGGTCGGCCACGACCGCGTCGATGATGGCGAGGGCGTGGGCCTTGCCGCGGCGCGGCTCGAAATAGCGCAAGGGTTCCCCGGCGAAGAGGAGGGCGCCTACCGGCATGCCGCGGAGCTGCGCCGCGTAGGCGACGAGGGAGGCGGTGAGCGCCGCGGCGTCCCGCTTGGAGAGCTCCCCGCTCCCCGCGTCCATCGAGGCCGAGACGTCGATGAGGAGAAAGAGCGTGAGCGAGCGGTCCTCCGCGTAGGTGCGGACGAAGGGGCGCGCGAAGCGCACGGAGACGTTCCAGTCGATGAGGCGGGCGTCGTCGCCCTCGCCGTATTCGCGCAGGGCCTCGAAGTCGATGCCGCGGCCGCGGAAGACCGAGCGGAAGTCGCCCCGCGAGAAGGCGGAGGCGAGGGCCGGCGAGGCGAAGAGGAGCCGCCGGATCCGCGAGTGGAGCTCGTCGCGGTCCACCTGCCCGGCCTTCAGGGAAGCGGGACGGCGGCGAGGAGCCGCGCGATGACGGCGTCGGCGTCGACGCCGTCGGCCTCGGCCTGGTAGGAGAGCACGAGCCGGTGGCGGAGCACCTCGCGGGCGCAGGCCTTGACGTCGTCGGGCAGGGCGTGGGCGCGCCCGTCGAGCAGGGCGGAAATGCGGGCGCAGCGGTATAGGTGGATCGAGGCCCGCGGGCTGGCGCCGTACTCGAGCCAGCGCGCGAACTCCCTGGCCTGCGCGGGAGCCTCGGGACCGGGCCGGGTCGCCCTCACGAGGCGCACGACGTAGCCGAGGATGGCCTCGTCCACGGCGACGGACTCGGCCGCCCGGCGCAGCAAGGCGATCTCGGCCGCGCCGAGGACGCGGGAAACGGGCGCCGTGGCGCGGTCGGCCACGCGGCGCACGATCGCGGACTCCTCATCGGCGCTCGGGTAATCGGCCACGATCTTGAGGAGGAAGCGGTCGAGCTGGGCCTCGGGCAGGGGATAGGTGCCCTCGTGCTCGATGGGATTCTGCGTGGCGAGGACGAAGAAGGGCTCGGGCAGGGCGTGGCTCGCCTCGCCTATCGTCACCTGCCCCTCCTCCATCGCCTCGAGGAGGGCGGACTGGACCTTCGCGGGAGCGCGGTTCACCTCGTCGGCCAGGATGACGTTCGCGAACAGCGGGCCCTTGCGCGGCGTGAAACGCCCCGTGCCCTGCTCGTAGACGAGGGTACCCGTGATGTCGGCGGGCAGGAGATCCGGCGTGAACTGCACGCGGCTGAAGTCGAGACCCGAGATTTCCGCGAAGGTCTTGACGGCCAGGGTCTTGGCGAGGCCCGGAACGCCTTCGAGCAGGACGTGGCCTCCGCCGATGACGCCCATGAGGATGCCGTGGAGCACGTTTTCCTTGCCGACGATCCGGCGCCCCATTTCGGTTCGCGCCCGGGCCGCGATGGCCCCCGCCTCCGCGACGAGGCCCGCGTCCATTTTCTGTAGCTCAGCCACGCTGTCGCTCCCGCTAAATAGATGCTTCCGATAGTAGCTTTCGCGCGCGGGCAAGCGCAAGGAGGGCCTTGTCGGAACGGGCTATTTCCGGTGATCAGCCAGAGGCGTTTGCAATTATTGACATTGTTAATATTTTCATAGTGGTTTTTTATATTTCTGCAATTTTTCCATAGCTCATTATTAAGCATTTCAATATTTTCCACTTGGCAACTATTGACAGTATGGTTTTTTCATATATAAGATATTTACCATGATTGATCTCTGCTCGCTGTCGAGAATCGTCTCGCTCCTGAACCACCTCGACGAAAACCTGCGGCAATCCCAATCCGTCGGCCTCATGGAGGCGGTGGTCCTCTGTTCCCTCGGGAAGGCCCTGACCTCGCCGACGGAGATAGCGAAGGCGACGGGCATCAGCGCCTCCAACCTGAGCA
The DNA here is from genome assembly GCA_036732745.1 of Spirochaetales bacterium. Taxonomy (GTDB): domain Bacteria; phylum Spirochaetota; class Spirochaetia; order Treponematales; family Rectinemataceae; genus JAEUJG01. The sequence continues at coordinate 4,834 of DAINBW010000021.1, forward strand.
GGGTGCTGCGGAGCCTCGAGGAACGGCGCTTCGTGGAGCGAAACATCGACGACAAGGACAAGCGGCGGCTCCGCTTTGCCCTGACCTCCGACGGACACGCGAGGCTCGCGTCGATCCAGTCCTCCGGGCTCGAGATTCCCGAGGAGCTGGCTTCGGCCTGCAGGCTCGTCGAGGGCGGAATCCAGGCGTAGAACCGGCGCCCAAGTTAGGGCGCATAACTTCCCAAATCGCAGGAGGCCGGAATGGCCCGATATCTCATCGTCGGCGGCGTCGCCGGAGGCGCCTCGGCCGCGGCGCGGCTGCGCCGCCTGGACGAAGGCGCGGAAATAGTCCTCTTCGAGCGGGGCGACCACGTCAGCTACGCCAATTGCGGACTCCCCTACTATGTCGGCGGCGTGATCGCCGAGCGCGAACGGCTCTTCGTCATGACGCCGGAGAAGTTCCGCGACTGGCTCGCCGTGGACGTCCGCACGGGCGTCGAGGCCCTGGAGATCGACCGCGAGGGCAAGCGGCTCAAGGTCCGCGACCGGCGGAGCGGGACGATCTCCCACGAGGCCTACGACAAGCTCGTGCTGTCCCCCGGCGCGGAGCCCCTCCGGCCGCCGATCCCGGGCATCGACCTTCCGGACATCTTCACCTTCCGCTCCGTGCCCGACGCCGACCGGCTCAAGGAGTTCGTCGACGCGAAACGGCCCGAGCGCGCCATCGTCATCGGCGGCGGCTTCATCGGGCTCGAACTCGCCGAGAACCTCGTCCACCGCGGGGTCTTCGTCACCGTGGTCGAGGCGCTCGACCAGGTGATGGGCGTCCTCGACTTCGAAATGGCGGCGATGGCGCACCAGCATCTCCGCCAGAAGGGGGTCGAGCTCTACCTGAACGACGGCGTGAAGTCCTTCGTCCGCCGGGGCAGCCGCGTCGTCGCCACCCTGAACTCCGGCGCCGAGCTCGACGCCGACCTCGTCGTCCTCTCCATCGGCGTGAAGCCCGACACCGCGCTGGCGCGCGCCGCGGGCCTCGAGCTAGCCAAGAACGGCGCCATCGTCGTGGACGGGCGCATGAGAACGAGCGATCCCTCCATCTACGCGTTGGGCGACGCCATCGAGTTCGCAAGCCCCATCCTCGGCCGTCCCCTGACGATTCCCCTCGCGGGACCGGCGAACAAGCAGGCCCGCGTCGCCGCGGACCACATCGTCCTGGGCGACGGGGCCGAGCGCTCCTGGCGGGGCTCGATCGGCACCTCGGTCGCGAAGATCTTCGACCTCACCGCCGCGGCCACCGGCCTGTCGGAGAAGGTCCTGGCCCGCGAAGGCGTCCCTTGCGCGGCCGTCGTCACCCACGGCTCGAGCCACGCCGGCTACTACCCCGGCGCGCTGCCGGTCACGCTCAAGATCGTCTACGACCCGGCCTCGGGCCGCCTCCTCGGCGCCCAGGCGGTCGGCTTCGACGGCGTCGACAAGCGGATCGACCTCCTCGCCTCCGTCATCCGCTCCGGCGGCACGGTGCGCGACCTCGGCGAGCTCGAGCACGCCTACGCGCCGCCCTACGCCTCCGCCAAGGATCCCGTGAACATCGCCGGCTTCGCCGCCGAGAACGCGATGCGCGGCCTCACCTCGCCGGTGCCGTGGAACCGCGTCGCCGAACTCCGGGAGCGGGGAGCCTTCCTCCTCGACGTCCGCAGTCCCGCCGAGTTCGAGCTCGGCACGATCCCCGGCGCGGTCAACATCCCGAACGACCAGCTGCGCGCGCGGCTTTCCGAGGTGCCCCGGGACCGGGAGGTCCTGGCCTTCTGCGGCGTGGGCCTCCGCGGCTACCTGGCGGAGCGCATTCTCAGGCAGCGCGGCTGGACGGCCGTCGGCAACCTCTCCGGCGGCTTCAAGACCTGGGAACTCGCCACCGAGCGCCAGGACAACCGCGGCGTCTACAAGCCGGGCGGCGCCGCGCTCCAGGCCGCCGCCCGCGGCCCGGCGGGCGCCCTGCTCAACGAGACCTTCTCGGAGGGTTCGGGCATGCCCGAGCACCTCAAGAAAAAATCCGACGTCTTCGTGCGCGTCGACGCCTGCGGACTCCAGTGTCCCGGTCCCGTCATGCGCCTCAAGGCGGAGGTCGACAAGCTGCCCGAGGGCGGACGCGTCGCGATTTCCGCCTCCGATCCCGGCTTCGCGCGCGACGCCAAGTCCTGGTGCGCGGTGACGAACAACCTCCTCGTCTCCCTGGAGGAGACGAAGGGCGTCCACACCGCCGTCGTCGAGAAGACCCAGGGCCAGGCCCGGCTCCTCGCCGCCGGGACCAAGTCCCCCGCGGCCAAGGGCGCGACCCTCATCGTCTTCTCCGACGACATGGACAAGGCCCTCGCGAGCTTCGTCCTCGCGAACGGCGCGGCCGCGACGGGCAAGAACGTCACGATGTTCTTCACGTTCTGGGGGCTCTCGGTCATCAAGCGCCGCGAACGCGTGCGCGCCCCCAAGGATTTCATGGGGCGCATGTTCGGCCTCATGCTGCCGAAGCATCCCGGGGCGCTCTCCCTCTCCAAGATGAACTTCGGCGGCCTCGGTCCCGCGATGATGCGAGGCCGGATGAAGCGGCAGAACGTGGACGCGATCGAGACGATGATCGCCAGCGCCAAGGCGGCCGGCGCCCGCCTCGTCGCCTGCCAGATGTCGATGGACATCATGGGCGTGAAGCGCGAGGAGCTGATCGACGGCGTCGAGATCGGCGGCGTGGCCTCCTACATGGAGGCGGCCGACGGCGCCAACGTGAACCTCTTCGTCTAGGCGCGGACCCGTCCGGAAACAGGAAAGGCCCCGGCGTCGCCGGGGCCTTTCGCTTGGCCGCCGCCCCTCGCGCCGCCCGGGACGCGAAGCCGACCGGAAAGCGCCGGCGGCGCGATTGCCTTTTTGCCCGCCCTCGTCTAGTATTGACCTTCAGGAGACGCAAGCAGCAGATGGCCAAGAAAAGCCGCTACAATCCCCGCAACTACCGTTGGTTCAACAAGCTCATCAAGTACAGCTTCGGCGAATGGATACGCGTCGCCTACCGCGTGGAATCGCGCGGCGACGCCCTGTTCAAGACCTTGCCCGCTCCCTACGTCGTCGTCGCGAACCATGTCTCCAACCGCGATCCCTTCCTCCTGAGCCGCTTCGTGCCCGATCCCGTCTACTGGGTGACGAGCGACGGCAACATGCGGACCCGCTTCATGCGCGGCGTCCTGGGCCTCGTCGGCTCGATCCCCAAGACGAAGGCCATCCCCGACATCGAGACCGTGAACCTCATCGTGGACGTCACGCGCAAGCGCAAGGGCGTCGTCGGCGTCTTCGCCGAGGGGCAGGCGAGCTGGGACGGCAGGACCCTGCCCCTCATCCCCTCAACCGCCAAGCTCCTCAAGCTCCTCAAGGTTCCCGTCGTCGCGGCCCGCATCAAGGGGGGCTTCGCGGCCCTGCCGCGCTGGACCTGGAAGCGCCGCAGGGGCAAGGTCGTCATCGAATGGGAAATCCTCCTGGCGCCCGCGGAGCTCAAGGCCCTGCCCGCCGAGGAGATCCTGCGGCGGCTCGAAAAGGGCCTGGCCCATGACGAAGGCGCCTTCCTCGCCGCGGAACCGACGGCCTACGAGAGCACGAGGCGGGCCGAGCACGTCGAACTGGCGCTCTTCATGTGCCCCCGCTGCGGATCGATCGGCTCGCTCAAGAGCTCGAGATCCCGCCTCAACTGCGGAGCCTGCGGCGAAGCCCTTTCCCTCGGGCCCGACTACCGCTTCCGCTCCCTCGGCGGCGGCGAGCCGGTCTTCCCGACCATCGCCGCCTGGGACGACTGGCAGCGCGCCGCGATGGACGAACTCGCGCGGCGCGCCGTGGAGGAGGGCTCGAAGCAGCCCCTTTTTTCGGATCCCGTCCTCCTCTTCCGCGGCAGGAAGATGAACGCCCTCGGCAAGATCCGCACCGGAACCCTCGTGCTCCATCCCGACCGCCTCGAGATGGTCGGCCGCTTCGGCTCCCGGCTGTCCTTCGCGATCGAATCCATCGAGGGCGCGGGCGTGCTCAAGCGGAACCTCTTCGAGTTCTACGTCGGCAGGTCGCTCTACCAGGTCCGTTTCCAGGACCGCTCCCTGTCGGCGCGGAAGTGGCTCATGGGCGTCGAGGCCCTCTCGCGGGCCCGCGCCGCCGCTTCGGAGGGCCGCGGACGGTAAGGCCGCGCCCTCCTTCCGGCCCGCCGCGGCGGTCCGGAGGACGCGGAACGAAAACAAGGGGCTGCCCGGCGCGGGCAGCCCCTTTTCTCGCGGTTTCGCCCCCGCGGGCGGGGGAAATTAAGCGTTATTCGCTATACCAGAGCGAACCGGGCTTGGCGAGGCTCTTCTTGCGGGCGAGCCAGGCGTAGCTTGCGAGCACGTAGAGGAGATAGGCGCCCGCGACGGCCATCATGATCCAGTAGTAGAGCATGTTCCCGCTCGTCGCCGCCTTGGCCGGCAGGTTGATGGACAGGATGAAGGGAACAGCCAGGAGGAAGGTGAGTCCCGCCGACAGCATGTAGTCCGAGGCGACGCTCGTCTTGAACTCGGGATCCATGACGCGCAGGAGCGCGAGGCCGGTGGAAAGGGTGCCCGTCGAGACGCCGTAAATCATGAGCATACGCGGGAATTCGTTGTCCCTGAACATCCGGGAACAGAACCAGGGCACGATCAGCGTGGTCATGATGCCGCACAAGGTCGACATGAGGAGGATCTCCACCCAGAACTTCCCGACGAAGACGAGGGAGATGGCGGCTATCGATCCCGCGACCATGAAGTCCACCGAGAAGCCCGAGATGCGCGACAGCGTATCGTCGTCGAGCACACGGCCGAGGCGGATCTTGTCCAGGAGCTTCCGGACGACGATGGCGGTGACCGAGGAGAAGATGAAGTTGATGCCCCAGAGGTTGACCGCGAGTTCCCTGCCCGTCTTGCCGGCGAAACCGAGAAGGTAGGTGAGGCCGCTCAGGAGGAGATAGGAGAGCAGGTAGGTGAAGACGACCGAACCCGCGTGGAAGCTGAAGGAATCGATGGCCTCGCTGTCCGTCGAGAGCCGCGCGCCGACCGGCTTTTCCGCGTCGAGGGGCACGACGCCGGATGTGATGGCCTTGTCGTTGAGCGCCGAGAGGTCGGCGCCCTTGAGCCAGCCCTTCTTGCGCCCGATGTTGATGAGGAAGACGCCGCCGAAGCAGGCCCAGAGATAGCCGATGGCCGCGAAGGTCAGGCCGATCGAGGGGGCGCCCTCGAAGCCCATCGTCTCCCAGCCCTTGCCGATGGCGTAGGCCTGGCCGGGTCCGAGAGCGAAGCCGAGCGGCAGGAAGAGGCCGAAGGAGGGGAAGATCTTGGGCAGGAAGAGGAGCGTGAGCCCAAGCCCGAGAAGGGCCTGGGTCGCGTAGCCGAGGAGGATGCCGGTCGACATGCCGAGGACGCCGCCACCCTTGTGCCCCTTCACCTTGGGGGGCGAGGACCTGAGGGTCATCGCGATGAAGGAAACGTTGAGGAGATGGTAGACGAGCTCGCCGAGCTTGTTTTGCGCGTAGCCCATCACGGGGAAAAAGTAATTGTAAAAGGGAAGCAACAGGAAACCGGCCGTGAGCGCGTTGGGTATGAGGTACTTCTGGAAAAAGCGCAGCTTGGCGCGCAGCAGGGTGGCGACGAGAAGGGCGCAGGAAATGGCGCCCGCGTCGATGACTATCTTCCAGGAAAACTCCATCGAAACCTCCTTGGAACCAGCTACCATTGTAGGGACTTTCCTTCCCCGAGGCAAATGCTTACACTCGAATTATGCGTGACCGGGACGTGGCCATCCTCGCGACCTCGCCGCTCTTCGCCGGAATCGACGCCGCGGAGCTCGGCGCCGCGCTCCGCGGCCTTCCGGCCTCGGAACGCGCCTTCGAGAACGGCTCGGTGATGCTGCTCGCCGGTTGCGCCTACGAAAGCCTCTACGTCCTCATCGAGGGCGAGGCGGCGGCCGAGATGAGCGGCCTCGACGGGCGGAGCCTGGTCGTGGAGACCCTCGCGGCCCCCGCGCCCGTGGCCACCGCCGTGCTCTTTTCCCCGGAGCGCCGGCTTCCCGTGACGGTCGTCGCGCGCAGCCGGCTTCGCGTCGCCGTCCTGCCGCGCCCGACCCTCCTCGCCCTCGCGGCGCGCTTTCCGGAAGCGCTGGAGGCCCTCCTATCCGACATGGGCGCGCGGCTCTCCTTCCTGGCGGACAAGTACCGCGCCGCCTCCTTCGCGACCCTCGGCGAGCGCCTGGCCGATTGGCTCCTGCGCCGCGCCGAGCCGGATCCCGCTCCGGGCGCCGCCTCGCCCGCGGCCCCGCCGGCCGGCCGTCCGGCACCGGTCGTCGTCCTCAAGATCACGAAGGAAAGGCTCGCCGAAAGCTTCGGCGTGGCGCGGCCCAGCCTCTCGCGCGAATTCGCGCGCCTCGAGGCCCGCGGCCTCATCGCCTCGGAGGGCCGCGTCGTGCGGCTCCTCGACGAGCGGGGCCTCAGGCTTCTCGCGGCCGGCCGCGGAGCTCCGCGAGCCAGCCCTCGATGAGCGTGCGGGCGATGCTGCCGTGCGGCGGTATCGCCGGCAACTCGTCCGGACCGCACCACCGGAGCTCGTCGAGCTCGACGCCGTCGGGCCGGGCCTCGCCACCCGCCCAGTCCGCCTCGAAGCCGATCATGAGGGAGTCCGGGAAGGGCCAGGGCTGCGAGCCGCGATAGCGGAGCTCGCCGACCGAGAGGCCCGTCTCCTCGGCGATCTCGCGGCGAGCCGTCTCCTCGAGGCTCTCGCCCGGCTCGGCGAAGCCCGCCACGAGGCCGAAGCGGCCCGGCGCGAAGGACGCGTTGTGCGCGAACAGCGCCTTGTCGCCGCGGCGCACGAGGACGATGACGGCGGGCGAGAGCCGCGGATAGTGCACCTTGTCGCAGGAGGGGCAGCGCCGCGCGCCGGCCAGGTAGCCTTCGAGCTCGTCGTCCACGAGCGCCGCGCCGCAGGCCCCGCAGAAGCGGCTCGCCGCGAGCCAGTTGAGGAGGGCCAGGCCCTTGGCCGCGCGGCGGGCCTCCTCCCGCGGCAGTTCCGCGAGGGCGGCCCGGAAAGGCACCGCCTCGATACCTTCGAGCCCCTCGAGCCCCTCGATCCCCTCGAGCCCGGCTTCCGGCTGGGCCGCGACGGGCAGGGCCGCGGCGACACAATGGAGCCCGCCCGCGGGATACTCCCGCCGCCGCTCGGTTTCAAGGCCGCCGACGGCGTCGCCGTGGAGCGGCAGGAGGCCGTCCGCGCCGCGGCGGACGAGGAGCTCCCCGCCCCGGAAAAGATAGGTCCTGTCAGGCGTCCGGCTCACGGCGCGCTCCCATCCCCGCCAAGGGGAGCCGGCGCGTTGGCCGACTCCGTGCGGGCCGCCCCGGGGCGGAAATCGTAGGCCTCGACGCGGCGGTCGAGGAAATCGGTGAAGACGATCCGCCGGCCGTCGGGGGAAACCGCGAGGCCGGTCGGCTGGTTGCCGCCCCATTGCCGCCAGGAGACCTCGAGGCGCTCCGCGTCGACGGCGACGAGCTCGCCGAAGAGCGGCCCCGGGCGCTCGTAGCCGGCGGCCCCGTTCGGCCCGCGCGTGACGGCGAAGATGTAGCGTCCGTCGGGCGAAAGGGCGCAGCCGTTCGGATTCCAGCCGAGGTCCAGCTCGGCGACGAGGGGTTCCGTCGCCGCGTCGAGGACGAAGAGGCTGCCGCGGTCCATGTCGGTCGCCTAGAGCCGCCCGCGGGCCGCGTCGAGGACGAGACTGCGCTTGGCGCCGCCGTCGGCGGGCCAAAAGGGCTCGAGGACGAGATCGGCGAGGCGAAGCCGGAGGATGGCGCCGTCGCCGAAGCGCGCGACATAGAGATGCTTCCCGTCGGGACTCGGGGCCAGGCCGCGGGGCGTGCCGCCGAGCTTCACCCGCGCGAGAAGCCGCCGCGAACGGACGTCGAATACCGTGAGGTCCTCGCTCACCCAGTTCGTCACGTAGGCGCGCTCGCCGTCGGGAGAGGCGGCGATCACCTTGGGATAGCTGCCGCCGCTCGGGAAGCTCGCCTTCCAGGCCCGGCTCCCGAGATCGAAGACGTGGATCGTCGAGTTGTGCATCTGGGAGATCCAGACCTCGCCGAGGGCGGGGAAAAAGGCGCACTCGACGAAGCCCTCGGCCCTGGCGTAGTCGGGAGGCGGCGCGAGTTCGCCCAACTTCTCGAGGGTCGCCGCGTCGAGGAGGTCGGCGCCGCGGCCGGAGAGGAGGGGCGCGACGAGGACGCGGCCGTCGGGCGCGAACGCGACGCTCTTGGGCCTCGGCCCCGTCGTCCCGGAGGCCGCGAGGATCAGGGCCGAGCCCGCGCGCTCGAGCTTGGCCTCGACGAGGCGCTCCGCCGCCGGCGGACCGAGGGGAATCTTCCGCGCCACGCAGCCATCGGCGAGGAGGAGGAGCTCGCGGGCTCCGCGGGGCAGGCGCGCGACGCGGCTGCCGTTCGGCCCCGCCGCCAGGGCGAGGGCGACGCCGTCGGCGAAGGCCGCGGCCTCGGCCGGCGCGACGCGGAGGACAAGCCGCGTCCAGGCATCGGGGGCGGCGGGCCGCGGATGCTGCGCTTCGCCGCCCGGGAGCAGGTCCTGCAGCTCGCGGCG
>DAINBW010000022.1:0-13238 GCA_036732745.1 Spirochaetales bacterium
CCGTGACACCCCTCGCCCTCGGAGCGGAGCGGCGTGGTTGGGCAAGCCACGCGAAGCGCCTCGCGGAACGGGGCAGGACGGCGGGTGGCAAGCCCGAAGGGGCCCCGCCGCGAAGCGCCGCGGGGACCTTCGGGCTTGCCAGGCCCCGCCCTGCCAAGCTTCTCGCAACGCTCGCCGCCGCTTGCCCAACGACTCCTCGTAGGAGCGCCGCGGGGACCTTCGGGCTTGCCAGGCCCCGCCCTGCCAAGCTCCTCGCAACGCTCGCCGCCGCTTGCCCAACCAAGCCGAATCACCTGAATGGGGGAAGGGCGAAAGGGAGCGGCTTCGGTACCTTGGGATCAACGCGGGCGCGGCGGTCGTCGACCGTCGCGCTCCATCGCGGGGAGGCCCACGCAAAGGGCAGCGCCGCGATGGGGGAGGGCGCCTCCTTACCAGGATGCTGATGCGAGTACCCCGCCTCCCCGGGGTCGTTGAAAAAAAGCGCGTCCCCGCCATCGGGGACGCGATGATCGCGACGGTTCTTCCGAGAGAGGGGCGCCGCGAGACGCCGCCGCGAGGCGGCGGGGCGGCCCGGCGCGGCGCATCCCCCGTGGATGGCCGGCCGGGCCGGCTCTTTTCTCGCCTGGACTAGAAAGGCTCCCAGTTGTTCGCGTCCCAGTAGAAGCGCTCGGACTCCTCCTGGATCGCGGTCAGTTCGTGGTAATGCTTGTCTTCCCATTCGGCCAGGTTCTCGAAGAAGGACTTCACCGCAGGCAGGAGGGTTTCCTCGGCCTTGGTCTGGTAATAGCGGACGGCGGTGATTTCGAGGAGGGCCGCGGCGGAGACGGCGGCCGAGAGTTGGCGGCTCTGGCCGATGCGCTTCAAGAAGTCCTCGCTCAGGATGGGCGCCCGCTTGCCCGCGCCCGCGCCCGCGGCGGCCTCCGCGGCCTCGGCGGCGAAGTCGCGCTGGGGCTTCTTGCCGCCGCCGACGTCCTTGTAATAGGAGAGGAGCCAATTGTAGTGCTTCTTTTCCTCTTCGGCCCGCTCGAGGAAGAAGGTCGCGGCCTCGCCCGTCGCCTGGGCGGCCGCCGCCTCGTAAACGGCGATCGAGTCGAGTTCGCCCTTCATGCCGCCCTTGATGGCCTCGAGCAGGGAATCCTGGTTCATGTCGCGCCTCCATCGTTTGGTCGATCGGATGTCCTCAAGTATACGCTTCCCGGGCCGCCGCACAACCGCGCCGTCCGCGGCGTTTCCGGATGGACAAGCCCGGGGCGCGGGAGTACACTCGCGCCCATGCGCCCCGAAGAACTTGCTTCATCGCTGCAGCGCCTTGTCGAGCGCTCTCCCGCCTTCCCCGACGAGGAACTCGTCGTCGACCTTATCGCCAATCCCAAGGCCGGCGGCTTTACCCGGCGTTCCTACGCCAAGTTGCGGCACCGCGAGCTGCTCGAGCTCGAAGCCCGCGCCGCGGCCCTGCCCGCGCGCGCGAAGCCGGCGATCGTCCGTCTCCACCTCACGGAGCGTTGCGGCCACGCGGCCGATATAGCCCGCGGCATCCTGGCCGAGGCCCGCCGGGACCCGCCCGGCAAGCGCCGCCTGGTCCTGACCGCGGGCGGCGACGGCACCTCCCTGGAGGCGGCCAGCGCCCTGGTCGAACTGCCTCAGGCGGAGCGCGGGCGCTTCGCCCTCCTCCGGCTGCCCTTCGGCACCGGCAACGACGGTTCCGAGGGGCGCGATCTCCTCGCCTGTCTCGGCCGCTTCCTTGAGCCCTGCGCGGCCGTTCCCAAGCGGGCCATCCGCGTGGAGCCGAATCCGGCCGGCGGCAAGCTGCCTTCCTACTCCTTCAACATCGCCAGCCTCGGCCTCGACGCCTTCGTCTGCGAAATGACGAACCGCCTCAAGTCCGTCTTTCCCGGCGATTCCTACAAGCTTTGGGTCGACGTCGCCTCGGTCTTCTACGATCTCCGCTGGCCGCCGGCGCCCTTGAAGGCGCGCGCCCTCGACGCGGCGGGAGCCGAAACCGCCTCCTTCGAGCGTCCCTGCCTCCTCGTCGCCTTCGGCGCGAGCGGCAAGCGGCAGTACGGCTGCGACAAGCCGATCCTCCCGGACGAGGATAATGTCTGCGCGGTCTTCCTCGTCTCGCTCCTCAAGAAGCTCGCCTTCAAGGACCGCATCGCCTCCGGCAAGCATCGCGGCCTCGGCGAGGACATCCTCAAGCTCTTCTCCGCGGATCGGATCGTCTTCGACTATTCCCGCGGCATCCTCATGCAGCGCGACGGCGAGGTCTCCGAGCTCGCGCCCGCCGACTTCCCGCTGACGATGCGCCTCACCGAGCCCCTCTACAACGTCCTGGAGCGGGCCCCGGTAAAGGCTTGAAGGAAGCCGCCATGGCGAGCCTCGCGTCGATGTCGTCGCTTCCCGCCGGGGCTAAGGTCCTTCCGGCCGCCCGGCCGATCCGCATCGATCCGCCCGGCGCCACGGAGGCCGTCCTCCTCCTCCACGGCTTCACCGGCCACCCCGGCGAGCTCGCCCTCCAGGCGGAGGCCCTCGCCGCCGCGGGCTACGCGGTCAGCGTCCCGCGCCTTCCCGGACACGGGACGAACCGGGCCGATTTCCTCGCGACGGGCGAGGCGGACTGGCTCCGCCGGGCCCGCGACGCGGCTCTTGAGCTCCGCGCCGACTACGGGACCGTCCACCTCCTCGGCCACTCCATGGGAGGGCTCCTCGCGGCCTTCGTCGCCTCCGCCCTGGAGCCGCAGGCGCCGCGCCTCGTCCTCCTCGCGCCGGCCTTCCTCCTGTCCAAGGCGGGCGTGACGGCCGCGCCCTTCGTCGCGCCCTTCGCGCCCGTCCTGCGCCGTGGGCGGCCCGTCCCCGCCGCGGAGGCCGAGGATCCCGTCCGCTCCTACCTCCACGGCGAGTATCGCTCGGACGATCTCGTGTGCCAGGCCGCGGCCCTGCGGCGGCTCCAGCTCGCCGCGCGGCCCCGGCTCGCGCTCCTGCGCTCGCGCATCCTTGTCGTCATCGGGAGCGCGGACGCGAGCGTCCCGCCGGCGGTCGCCGCTTATATCGAGGGGCAGGCCCGCGCGGCCGCAAGCGTCGAGGTTCGGGAGCTTCCCGGCGCCGGCCACATCTTCCCCTTCGACGCGCGGGGTCCCGAGGCCGCCGCCTTGGTCGCGGCCTGGATGCGCGGCTAGCCCGGGATATCCGCCAGCCGGGCGGTGAGCCGGCCTTCGTCATCGCTAGCCAAATCAACCGCGCGCCGGCCGCGGCCCCCGCCGGTCCTCGCCGGCCTCAGTTCTCCTTGAAGGGCAGCTCGCGGTCCAGTTCGCCGGCCTCTTCGGCCGCGGCCTTGTTGGCGGCGGGCAGGGCCTCCGCAAGGATGCGCGCCAGGCGGCGGTCGAACACGAGGTGGAAGGACGAGGCGAGCCGGGAACGGAAGCCGCGGCGCGCCTTGTGCTCGCTTCCCATGCCGGGATCGAAGCTCGCGAGGCCCCGCTCCAGGGCGTACTCGATCGGGCGGTAGTAGCAAAGCTCGAAGTGCAGGCCCGGCTCCGCGCGCGCCGCGCCCCAGTAACGGCCGTAGAGGCGGTCGCGGCCCTCGAAGAGGAAGGCGAGGCCCAGGGGCTCCGACGGCGCCGCGCCCGCCTCGTAGCCCGCAGCCAGGAGCCAGCCCGTCGGCAGGAACTCGGGCAGGCGGAGGAAGAAGTCCCGATCGAGGAAGCGCGCGGCCCAGGGGCCGAACTTGTCGTTCGTCGTCTCGTAATAGTCCGCCATCCGCCCGAGGAGGCCGGGAGTCGCCGCGGCCTCCTCGGCGCCGAGGATCCGGCTCGTCACGCCCGCGGCCGCGAGTCCCGCGCGTTCCCGCCCGACATTGCGGCGCATGTTCTTGGAGAAGGCGGCGAGGTAGCCCGGAAAGTCGCCGAAGGGCTCGCCGCGCGCGTCGGCGTCGCTCCAGAGAAAGGACTGCCGTTGCCACTCCGCGAAGCCCCGCTTTCCGCGAAGGAGGGGCGCCAGGTCCTCCGCCACCCATTGGAGGTGAAGGCCCCCGAGTCCGGCCCCCCGCGCCGCCTGGGCCGCGCCGTCCACGACGAGGGCGGTCATGCGCTCCGCGTCCTCTTCCGGCGCGACAAGGACGCGCCAGGCCGGACTCGGCGTCGCGGGCACCATGCCGACGAGCTTGGGGTAGTAGGGGGCGCCAAGCTCCGCGGCGAGCTCCGCGAGCTGGTGGTCAAAGACGAATTCGCCGGCCGACCCGGTCTTCAGATAGAAGGGCGCCGCGGCGACTAGGCGGCCCCCGCGCCGGAGGAGGAGGTGGCTCGGGGTCCAGCCCCGCCCGGGCACGATGGAGCCCGACTCCTCGAGAAGCGCGAGGAAGCCCCAGGTGAGGAGGGGGCTGCCGTAGGGGAGGGCGAGGGCGTCCCACTCGCCGCGGTCGATCACGGCCATGCGCGGGGCGAAGCTCAGTTCCAGGTCTGCCACGGGGGAAAAGGTACCGCCGGAGGCGGGTCGGCGGCGAGGAATCGGGCCGAAGAGGCGCCATTATCCTGGATAAAACCGGCGTTTTTCAGGGTATACTGCGCGAACCCATGACCCTATCCCTTGTGCGCTCACCGTCCACGACCTGGAAGTATCGCGGTACGGCCATACTCTTCCTCTTCGCGACCGCCTCCGCCCTCTTTCTCGGGCCATTGACGGGCGGGATGGGGGAGGACGCCGGCGCGGGCCGCGGCAAGCAGGCGGCGGCCGCCGCGGCTTCGGCGCGCTTGGGGATCGTCGATTACCTCGACAAGGTCGAAGCCGCCTCCTACCAGTGCATCGGCAATCCCCACCTGAACGACAGCCTCGCCGATTATGCCGCGGCGAAGGAGCGCTACGAGGTTTCCGAGTGGAACTACGCCTTCTCGGGCTTCATCGACGCCGCCGGCGGGGCCCTGACCCTCTTCGACGACGCGCTTTTCCTGCCCCTGGAGGGCAATGAGCGGAAACCCCTTCAGGTCGGCGAGCTCTTTTCCCGGCTCGATGTCCAGAATCTGAAGGCGGGACCCGTCGCCGCCGCCCTGGCCGCCGACGGCGATCTCGTCTACGGCTCCTTCAGCCCCAGTTGGGGCGGCCACGGCCGGGTCGCCGCCCGCCTCGTGAAGCGTTCGGGCGCCGGGACGCCCCTCGGCGTTCTCGTCCTCCTCCTCAACGCGAACCGCCTCTCCTCCGTCCTCGCCTCCTCCGTGGAGGAGCTTGCGGGCGGGGCCGCCTGGCTCCTGGCCGAGGGCGGCCTCGTCCTGGCCTCCACGGAACGCCTCCCTCCGGCGAGCTCCTTCGAGGCCTCCGTCGAGGGCGGTGGAAGGCTCCTCACCCAGCTCGCCCTCGGTCTCGCCTCCGGCGAAGGGGAGCTCGGCTCGACGGCCGAGCCGCGGCGCGCCGCCTTCGCCGCCGTACCCGGGCTTCCGTGGACGGTCGTGGCGGCCGTCCCGGTGCCCGCCGCGGCCTCCCTGGCCGTCGCCTGGAGCTGGCTCGCGCTGGCGGCCTTCTGCCTCCTCGCGGGCGCCTTCGCCCGGCGCATCGTCGCCTCGCCCTGGCATTCCCTGGCCGCCGCCGCCGTGGTCGAGTCGGCGCGCTCCCGGCCGGGCAGCCTCACGCCGCCCGAGCCCCCCGCGGAGGAGCCGGCGGCGGGCCCGCCCTGGCTCGCCGACCTCTCGGAACGGGAGCGCGCCATCGTCGGCCTCCTCGCCCAGGGCCTCAGCAACAAGGAGATCGCCGCCGAGCTCGGCATCAAGGAGCAGACGGTGAAGAACTACCTCGGCGCGGTCTACGCCCGCATGGGCGTCAAGGACCGCGTCTCCGCCGCCCTCCTCGCGTCTTCGGTCCAATCCAAGCTGCTCCGTTAGCGCCTCGCCCCCCGCGCCCTGCCCCGAAAGCCGCCGAGGACCCGATTTTCGCCGGCAAAGTACCAAAGTACTTCTTGCGGATTCCGCGAAACCGCCTCGATACTGCTGCCGGGTCAGGAACCCGACAGGAGGATTTCGCATGAAAAGAATGATGGCGTTCGCGCTCGTTCTCGCGATCGCGGCCGGCGCCGCCTTCGCCGCTCCGAAAGAGAAGGTCATGGTCTACACCTCGTTCAAGGAGTCGATGATCGGCGAGCTTCGGGACGCCTTCCTCAAGAAGCATCCCGACATCCAGTTCGACTACTACTCCGCCGGCGCGGGCAAGGTCATGGCCAAGCTCGCCGCCGAGCGCCAGGCGAACAACGTCGTCGCCGACGTCCTCTGGCACTCCGAGGTCAACGACTTCTACGCCCTCAAGTCCGAGGGCATGCTCCTGCCCTACGCCTCCCCCGAGGCCAAGAACGTCAACAGTCCCCTCGTGGATCCGGACAACACCTTCATCGCCGCCCGCCTCGGCACGATGGGCATCGCCTACAACACCGACAAGGTGAAGACGGCCCCGACGAGCTGGAACGATCTCCTCAAGCCCGAGTTCAAGGACAACTACTCGATCGCGAACCCCGCCCTCTCCGGCACCTCCTTCGTCTCCATCGGGCATTTCGTGAACACCCCCGGCTTCGGCTGGGAGTACCTGGAGAAGCTCAAGGCCAACGGCATGCGCATGGGCCAGGGCTCCGGCCAGGTCGTCGACGACGTGGCCGCCGGCGACGTCAACGCCTGCCTCGGCGTCGACTACATCGTCGCGGACAAGATCCTCTCCGGCGCCCACATCAAGTTCGTCGTGCCCAAGGAGATGATCGTCATCCCGAGCCCGGTCGCCATCCTGAAGCCCACGAAGAACCTCCCCGCCGCGCAGAAGTTCGTCGACTTCATGCTCTCCAAGGAAGCCCAGACCATCATCGCCAACAACCTCACGCTGCCCGTCCGCAAGGACGTCGCGATCAAGTCCGAGTACGGCCTCATCCCCGTCGAGGATTCCGTGAAGCGCGCCATCAAGGTCGACTACCTAAAGCTAAAGGCCGACAAGGAAGCGATCATCGACCGCTTCAACCTCATCGTCCGCGGCAAGTAGGCCTCTCCCCCTTTCGGAGGTCCCGGCCGGCGGCCGGGACCGCTTTCCATCCACCATCAAGGAGCCCTCTCATGGCTGATATCGTCCTCCGGGGCATATCCAAGCGATACGGGGATCGAACCGTCCTCGACGGTCTCGACCTGGAGATCCGCTCGGGCGAGTGCTTTACGATCCTCGGACCCTCGGGCTGCGGCAAGACCGTGATCCTCAGGCTCATCGCCGGCTTCGAGAAGCCGGAGGTGGGCACGGTCTCCATCGGCCCGCGCGTGATGGCCGACGGCGCCAAGGGAAGCTGCGTACCCCCGGAGGACCGGCGCATAGGCGTCGTCTTCCAGGACTACGCGGTCTGGCCCCACATGACCGTCCGCGAGAACGTCGGCTATCCCCTCAAGATCGCCAAGGTGACCGAGGCGGACGCGAAGCGCCGCACCGACGCCGCGATCGCCCAGGTGAACCTCGACAAGCTCGGCGACCGCCTGCCCTACCAGCTCTCCGGCGGCCAGCAGCAGCGGGTCGCGCTTTCCCGGGCCCTCGTCGCGGAGCCCGACGTCATGCTGCTCGACGAGCCCCTCACGAACCTCGACGCCAACCTCCGCGAGGAGATGCGCTTCGAGATCAAGGCCCTCCAGCGCCAGTCGGGCGCGACCATCCTCTACGTCACGCACGACATGGAGGTCGCGCTCGCGATCTCCGACCGCATCGCCGTCATGGACGAGAAGGGCCGCATCCGCCAGATCGGCACGCCCGCCGAGGTCTACGAGTCGCCGGCCGACGAGTTCGTCTTCAAGTTCCTCGGCGTCGCCAACCGCGTGGACGTCGAAGTCCGCGGCGGAGCCGCCGCGGTCGCCGCGGGCGGCGCCGGCTTCCCGGCCGTCCCGCCGGCCGGTTTTCCCGAGGGCGCGGCCGTCGCCGGCCTCCGTCCCATGGACGTCGAGATCCGCCCCGCGCACGCCGCGGGCGCCGTCCCGGGCCGCATAACGCGCATGACGATGCTCGGTCCCGTCGTCGACTATCTCGTGGAGTTCGCGGGCGTCACGCTCCGCGCCCAGTCCATCATCGAGGAGGCGATCGCCGTCGGCGGGGGCAGGCCCCTCGACGTCGGCGCGGCCTGTTCCGTGGTCCTCCACGACGTCAAATGGTTCCCCCGCGACGCGAAGGAGGCCCGCTGATGGACACGCTCGCCAAGAGGCGCAAGTTCGGCACCGCCGAGCTCCTCCTCGCCTTTTCGATCCTCGTCCTCGTCGTCATCGTCGCGATCCCCGTCGTCCTCATCTTCGTGACGGCCTTCTTCGACGACGGCAAGTTCAACCTCGGCGCCGTGCGCCAGGTCGTCTCCGATCCGGACACCTACGAGGCGCTCTGGAACTCCGTGAAGATCGCCCTCGGGACGACGGTCGTCTCGACCTTCTTCGGCGTCTTCTTCGCCTGGCTCGTGGCGCGCACGGACCTGCCCTGCAAGAAGGCGATGAAGGCCCTCTTCCTCGTGCCCTTCATGGTGCCCTCCTTCATCGGCGCCATGGCCTGGAAGGTCCTCCTCTCGCCCCGCTCGGGCTACATCAACAAGGCGCTCATGCACATGTTCGGCCTCGAGCGCGCGCCGATCGACATCATGAGCCTCGGGGGCATCATCGTCATCGAGTCGATGTACCTCTTCCCCTTCGTCTTCCTCCAGGTCGCCAGCGCCCTCGAGCGCATGGATCCCACGCTCGAGGAGTCGGCGCGCATCTCCGGCGCCGGCCTCTGGAAGATCACGACCAAGATCACCCTGCCCCTCGTGATGCCGAGCATCGTCGCCGGCGCCCTCCTCGTGGCGCTCTATTCGCTCGCGCACTTCGGCGTGCCGGCCATCCTGGGCACGGAGAAGGGCATCTACAACATCCCGACCAAGATCTACGAGCGGCTCTATTCCTCGGGAGGCAGCTTCGACGCGATCAAGGTCGGCACCGTGCTCTCGACGATCCTCGTCTTCGCCGCGGCCCTGATCCTCAAGGCCCAGGACCTCGTCCTGAAGCGAGGGCGCTTCCAGGTCATCGCCGGCAAGAGCATGCGGCCCGTCCTCCTCAAGCTCCGCGGCCTCAAGTGGCCCCTCCTCGTCGTGAGCGTCCTCTACATTTTCGTGACGGTGGTCCTCCCGACGGTGGTGATCTTCATGGTCGGCGGCCTCAAGACCTACGGCCTCACCTTCGCCCTCGAGAACATGACCTGGAAGAACTACGTCGAGATCTTCCGGTGGAACGTGACCCTCGACGCGATCTGGAACTCGCTCTACCTCTCCCTCGGAGCGGCCTTCGTCACGATGCTCGCCGGCACGATGATCTCCTACGTCATCGTCAAGGTGAAGCCGCGCGGCAAGTTCATGCTCGAGTTCCTCGGCGTCCTGCCCTTCTCGCTGCCGGGCACGGTCATCGCCCTCGGCGTCATCCTCATGTGGAGCGGCCGCTTCGGCGTCAACCTCTACAACACGCCCTGGATCATCCTCGTCGCCTTCGTGGGCCGCTACATGGCCTTCTCCATCAAGTCGAACTCGGCGGCGCTGGAGCAGGTCTCGGACTCGCTGGAGGAGGCCTCGCGCGCCTGCGGCGCCACGCACTTCCAGGCCCTGAAGGACATCGTGCTGCCGCTGATCCGGCCCGGCATGATCTCCGCCTTCTTCCTGATCTTCCTGCCGGCCCTCCGCGAGCTCACGACCGCGGTCCTCCTCTACGGACCGAACACGCGGACGATCGGCGTCCTCATCTACGCGCTCAACGAGGACGGCGAGACGGTGCGCGCCGCCGCGCTCGCGGGCGTGACCCTCATCATCATCATCACGTGCGAGGCCGTCATCCGGAAGGGCCTCGCGAAGCTCCAAAGGCAGGTGTAAGCCATGGCCCAGCTGATTCTCAAGGACGTGACCAAGCGCTTCGGCCAGGTGACCGCGGTGAACCGCCTCAACCTCGAGGTGGAGGAGGGCGAATGCTTCTCATTCCTCGGTCCCTCCGGCTGCGGCAAGACGACGACGCTCCGCATGATAGCCGGCTTCGAGGACCTCGACGAGGGCGAACTCTCCGTGGGCGGCCGCGTCTTCTCCTCGAGCTACAAGCGCTTCTACCTGCCGCCGGAGAAGCGGGATTTCGGCATGGTCTTCCAGGCCTTCGCCGTCTGGCCCCACCTCTCCGTGCGCGACAACGTCGCCTTTCCGCTCAAGATCCGCCGCCTGAAGCGGTCGGAGATCGCCCAACGCGTCGACCGCGCCCTGGCCTCCACCGGCCTTGCCAAGTCGGCGGACACCTTCCCGGGCAAGCTCTCCGGCGGCGAGCAGCAGCGCATCGCGCTCGCCCGCGCCATCGCGATCAACCCGAAGGTGATGTTGCTGGACGAGCCCCTCTCCAACCTCGACGCCAAGCTCCGCGAGGAGATGCGCTTCGAGATCAAGGAGCTCCAGCGGAAGTTCGGCTTCACCATCATCTACGTGACGCACGACCAGGCCGAGGCGATGGCGCTCAGCCATCGCATGCTCGTCATGCGCGACGGCGTCGTCCAGCAGGTCGCGGATCCGCTCGACATCTACGAGCGGCCGGTCAACCGCTTCGTGTTCTCCTTCATCGGCCTTTCGAACTTCCTGCCGGTGCGGGTGCGGGACGGGAGCGCCTTCGTGGAGGGCGACCCGAGCGGCGCCGAGGCGGGGCGGGGCGTGCCCGCGGGCCTCGGCGGGGAGGCGACGCTCGCCTGCCGCCCCTCGGAAATCGATTTCGTCGCGGAGGGCGGCCTTCCCGCCGTCGCGCGGCGGCGGACCTATCTCGGGGACATCGTCGACTACCGCGTGGAGGTCGCCGGCGTGGAGGTGCGCGTGCAGAAGCCGCGCCGCTCCGCCGCGCCCGCCGAGGGCGAGGCCTGCAGGATCCGCTTCAACCGGACCCTTTGGTATCCCCGCAAGGAGGACTGAAGGCGCGCGCCGCCGGCTCTCCGAGCCGCGACGAAGGGGCCGCCCGGGGGAACTCGTCCCCGCGGGCGGCCCCGCTTTCATTCGGCCGCTTCGCGCCGCCGCTTGGCCAGCATCGCCTCGACCTCGTCCCGCTCGAAGGCGTAGGTCGTGGCGCAGTTGTGGCAGTGGGCCTCGACGGGCCAGGGGCCGCGCGCCGCCAGGTCCTCCAGGAAGTCGAGGTTGGCTGCGGCCAGGAAGGCGGCGAAGCGCGCGCGGTCGCAGGCGCAGGAGAAGAGCGCCGAACGCTCCTCGCGGAGGACGAGGCCGAGGCCCGCGAAGCCGCTCTCGAGGAGGCCCGCGCGGCTCCGGCCCGCGGCGAACCATTCGCCGATCGAGGGCAGTCCGATGAGGGCGGCCTCGGCCCGCGCGGCGAAGTCCTCGCGCGCGCCCGGCAGGGCCTGGATGAAGAGGCCGCCCGCGCCCACCGCGCGGCCCGCGGCGTCGAGTTTCACCGAGAGCCGGAAAGCCGAGGGGGTCTGCTCCGATTCGAGGTAGTAGGCCGCGAGCTCTTCGGCGAGGCGGCCCGAGCCCGTAGCGATGGTGCCCGTGAAGGGCCGCGGCGAGGTGGCGATGAAGCGGGTCAGCGAGAGGGTGCCGGGGCCGACGAGGGCCGGCGCCTCCTCGGCGGCGACGGGCGCGGCGAGGGGGATGGGCTCGCGGAAAAGATAGCCGCGCACGCCGACGCTCGGCGCGGCGCCCGCCTCTCCGGGAATGGACCGCCCCTCGACGGAATAGCCTTCCGCGGGGCCCGAACCCTCGACGCGGAGGGAGACGCGGTCCTCGCCCTTCATCGTGGAGCCGAGGATGGCGGCCGCGAGGTAGGCCCGCCCGAGGATGAGGGTTTCCGGGGAGCCGAGGCGGTGGTTCGCGCGCATGTCGTTGACGAGGCGGCTGCCGTGGAGCACGGCGCCCCTGAGCTCGCCGCCCGCGGGCCCGTCCGGGCCTCCGAGGGTGAAGAGGGTGAGGCCGTCGGCCTCGAGCCCCGCGAGCCCGGCTTGGAGCTCGGCATCGTCGATCGGTCGCTGGATCATAGCCCCTGAGCCTACGGCCGCCGGCGCCTTCAGGTCAAGGAAGGCGGCCCGGGGGTCCCGCCAGGCCGCGGCGTCGCCGCTCGGGCAGGGCGCCCCGAGTCCAGACGCCGCTCGGGGGCGTCGCCCCGCGGGCAGGGCAGCCCGCGCGCAACGTGCACCACGGGCAGGGCGCCGCGGCGCGCGCTATACTTAGGCGGTACGGAGGCGCTGAATGTACGCAAGACTTGGCTTCATCTTCCACGGTTCCGGACGAACCGCCCCGACGGCGGCCCTCGCCGCGATACTTGTCCTTGCCTCGCTCCTCGCGTCCTGTTCCACGACGGAAGGTAGCGCCTACGCTTCCTCGACCGGCTCCGACGCCGCCGCGGCCGCGGCGGCGGCCGCCCGCAAGGCCGAGACAAAGCCGCCCGAGCCCCCGCCCCCTCCGCCCACGCCCTATCCGAACACCACCGTCGTCATCGTCCAGCCGCCGGAGCCGGCGAAGGGCAGCGTCTTCGTGCGCGGCCTGCCTTCGGGCGCGAGCCTTTACGTGGACGGCTCGCTCACGGTCGGCGACCGCGTCGACCTCGCCCCCGGCGAGCATCTCCTGCGCGCCGAGTCCTTTGGCTACGAGGATTGGGAGGCGAGCGTCTTCGTCTTCTCGAACTCCGCCATCGAGCTCGAAGCCTACCTGCCCGCGGCGTCCTTCTTCCTCGGCGAGGCCGAGGCCCTGCCGGGAAGCTTCGATCCGCGCGAACCGGGCGGCTTCGGCCGCGTCGCCTTCGCCTTCACCGCGACGGCCCGCGGCGAGGCGGGCTTCGTCGTACTCGATTCGGGCGGAACGGAGGTTTTCCGCTCGCCGCCGCGCGCCATCGACGAGCGCCACCAGCGCTTTGTCTGGGACGGCCGCGACGCCGCGGGAAGGCCCCTGCCGGCCGGATCCTATCTCCTCCGCGCGGGCGGCCGCGGCGTGGACGGCGCGGAGGCTTCGTGCGAGGCGCCGGTCCTCGTCGCCCCTTCGACCGAGGTCGGCCGCTTCTCGAGTCTCCACGGCGGCTTTTCCGGCGCCCTCTTCGCGCCGGACGCGCGGCTTCTCGCGGACGGGCGCTTCCAGGCCGCCGCGGGCGCCTACGCGGTCTTCGAGCCCCTGGGCGCGCGCCTGGCCTCGCGGGTTCCGGCCTTCCTGGGCTTCCGCGCCGGCGGCCTCTTCAGCGACTCCGCGGAGCTGGTCCTCTCCGGCATGGTCGTGCCCTATGTCGGATACGGGGCTT
>DAINBW010000023.1:0-1578 GCA_036732745.1 Spirochaetales bacterium
CGCGAGCTCGACGCCGAGAACGAGGCCGCCGCCCGCGGGGAAAAGCCCGGCCTCAGCCTGATCCGCCTGATTCGCGGGATTCGCCTGATGAAGGCCCAGGGCGGGAAGGAGGGCCGGATCGCGCCGGGCGGCGTCGGAGGGCAGGGCCCGGAGCTTGATCGGAAGGCTCCTGCCCTCCGCGGTGGAGAGGATGACCTGGGTTTCGGCGAAGGGCAGGACCGACCGGGCGCCGGGGCTCGCCGCGAGGGCGGCGAGGAGGGCCTCGTCGGGGCCGCCCGCGCGTTCGTCCTCTATCCTGAGGTGGAAGCTCGAAATCTCGAGGATGGATTCGACGTAGCCGAGCTGGAAGCCGTTCATCACGCCGAGGACGACGACGAGGGCGGCGACGCCCACCCCGATGCCGGCGGCGGCGAGGACGGCCGAGGCCGAGCCGCCGGAGGCCCGGCGGGCGGCGAACCAGCGCTTCGACACGAAGCGCATCCAGGCGCTCCGCCTCATCGGTATTCCCTCACGCGGCGCACGAGCCCGCCCTCGATGAACTCTTCCTTCACCTTGCGTCCTCCCTCGTAATAGACGCGGAGGACGAGTTGTCCGCCGTCGTAGAGCTCTTCGACGCGGAGCCCCGAGGCCTCCAGGAGCGCGACGGCGACGAGCGCGCCGTCCTTCCATCGCTCCTCGCGCCGGGGCTCGCCCGCCTCGTCGTATTCCAGGGTGCGCCGCGCGAGCGAGGCGCCGCGCCAGGTCTGTTCGAAGAGGAGCCTGCCCTTCGGATCGTAGCCGAACTCCGTCCTGGAAACCTCGACGCCTTCCTTGGTCCGGCGGATGGCCAGGATCTCGCCGCGGGAACCGTAGCTCGTTTCGACGCGCTCGCGGGTTTCGAGCTCCTCTGCCAGGCTCGAGCGCGGGCTCCGGGAGCCGGGGGCGTAGGAAAAGGTTTCGCGGCGCAGGAGGGCGCCGCCGCGCCGGAGCTCGGTGAGGAGGGTGCGGCCCTCGGCGTCGTAACGCCGGATCGCGAGCTCGCCGCCGCGTTCGGACCATTCAAGGCCAAGCCCGCCGCCATCGCCTCCCGCCGGGGAGGGCAGCATGCCTGAGCGTTCGGCGCCGAAGGAGCCCGTCGCCCGGAGCTCGAGGAGCCGGCCGCGCGCGTCGTAGCGATACTCGAGGGAGCCGAGGGATGAGCCTTCTCCGTCCGAGGCCTCGACCCTCGCGAGGCGACCGGCGGCGTAGGCATAGCTCCGCTTTTCGCGGAGCCGCGCGCGGGCTCTGGTCCCGGGGGGCGCGGCCTCGTCGGCGCCGGCCTCCTCGTAGAACAGCTCCTCGAGGAGTTCGCCGCCGGGACCGGTTCGCGATTCCTCGACGAGGACGGCGCCGCGAAAAAGGCGTTCGACGGAACCCTTGGGCCCCTTCACACGGAGGCGCCGTTCGATCTCGAGGCCGTCCTTGAGGAGGATGCGGCGTTCTTCGCCGCCCACCGTCTCGATCGCCAGGGCGTAGCCCGAGGCGGGCGGCGCTTCGATGGCCGCGCCGGGGAAGCCCGAACGGTCCGAGGCGAAATAGCGCGGGGCCGCTTTCGCGGCG
>DAINBW010000023.1:1678-13127 GCA_036732745.1 Spirochaetales bacterium
GCCGGGGAAGCCCGAACGGTCCGAGGCGAAATAGCGCGGGGCCGCTTTCGCGGCGGTCGCCGGAGCCGCAACGGGCGCAGCCGCAACGGGCGCCGCAGCCGCAAGGGGCGCCGCCGCGGCGGGCGCTTCGGTGGGAGGCGACACGGCGCCCGCGGCCTGGGCGAAGGCCGCGCCGCCCGACGCGGTCGCCGCGAGGAGGAGCGCGGCGAGGAGGAGGCGGGCGGCGGAGCCGCCGAGGACTCCAGCCCGCCCCGCGCGCCTAGCGTCCGCCATCGATCCCGAGGAACTCGTCAAGGAAGGCGTCCAGCGAGAAGGGCTCGAGGTCGTCGTAGCCCTCGCCGCGGCCGACGAAGGCCGTCGGCAGCTTGAGTTCCTTGGCCATCGCGATCGCGAGGCCGCCCTTGGCGGAGGAGTCGAGCTTGGTGAGGACGAGGCCGTCGATGGGGACGGCGCCCGCGAAGGCCTCCGCCTGCCGGAGGCCGTTCTGCCCGGTCGTCGCGTCGATGGCGAGGAGGCGGCGGTAGTTGGCGCCCTCGGCGCGGGAGGAGACGATCTTGTCGATCTTGCCGAGTTCGCGGATCAGGTCCTGGCGCGTGTGCATGCGGCCCGCCGTGTCGGCGATGACCAGGTCGGCGCCTTCGGACTTGGCCGCCTCGATCGCGTCGAAGAGGACGGCGCCGGGATCGGAGCCGTGGCGCTGGGCGACGACCCGGAGGCCGAGGCGCTCGCCGTGGATCCGGAGCTGGTCGATGGCGGCGGCGCGGAAGGTGTCGCCCGCGGCCAGGACGATGCCCTTGGCCAGGCCCTCGCGGCGGTACCAGTTCGCGAGCTTGGCGCAGCTCGTCGTCTTGCCGACGCCGTTGACGCCGAGGAGGAGGAAGATGTTGAGCCTGCCCGCCTCGGGAAGGATGCGGGTCTCCTTGCCGTAGCCGGCCAGGATCCGCTTGAGCTCGAGCTTGATCTCGCCCTCGGTCGCGTGCCCCGCCTTGCGGCAGGCGGCCTTGAGCTCGTCGGCGACCGAATAGGCCAGGGCGGCCCCGAGATCCCCCTCGACGAGGAGATCGGCGAGCTCGTCGAAGAACTCGTCCTTGGAGCCTCCGGATAGGCCGAGGAGGGCCTTGATGCGTTCGGCGAATTTCATCGGTGCGCTGCTCCTAGCGGGCCGCGTCGATATACGCGGCGAGTCGGTAGATGGCGTTCGCGGCGAGGAGTACGCTCGCCGCGGCTGAAACGCGGAGGCCCGTCAGGCTTCCGTTGTAGGCTTGGACGAGGTTCGGATCCCAGGATCGGGTCGCCGCCTCGTAGTAGTGGTTGTTCACGCCGTAGAAGATGCTGGTCGCGGGGAGGGAGAGCACCAGGAGCCCGAGGGCGCCATAGAAGCGGCGCTGGGCCTTTTCCACGCGGCCGCCGGGGCCGAGGCCGTCCTCCGGCAGGAGGGCCACCCGGATCTCCGCCTCGCCGGAAGCCGGCAGGATGGTCTCCGCCGTCTCCCTGCCGGGCGCGGAAACGGCCAGGACGGCGCGCCGCCCCTGGAGTTCGAGGGTGGCGGGAGTCCTGCCCGCGGGGAGTCCGTCCACGGCGATCGAGGCCTCGGGCGGCTCCGTCGCGATGGAAACCCTGCCGGTCGCGGCCGGCTCGAGGCTGAAGGAAACATCGCGGCGGTCGCCGAGGCCGAGCTCGAGGTCGAGGGCCTCGGTTTTCCTGCCGGGGGCGGCGGCGCGGAGCCGCAGCAGTCCGGGCTCGAAGCGGTAGAGGATCCGTTCCTCCTCCGGGAGGAGGCGGCCGTCGGCGATGAGGTAGGCTGCCGCCGGATCCGCGGCGATCTCGAGGCGGGCAAATTCGCGATCGGCGACGAAGGTCTCCACGCGCCCGGCGAGCTCGCGGGCGAGGGTTCCGGGATCGGCGGGATTGGCGTAGACCCGCCAGCTGAAGAGGTTCCGTTCGAGGAGGGGATCGTAGCCTTCGAGGTCGAGGGCGAGATAGTCGCCGACGGCGCGCGCCCGGCCGCCGATCAATAGCGAGATGCCCGCGCTCCGCAGCGCGGCTGGAGCGTCGGCCTCGGCCTCGTAGAGCTTGCCGTCGGCGTGGCCCTCCCAGAGCGAGGCCGGGCGGGAGCCGATCGGCGGAGCGCCGGCCGCGGTTCCGGTCGGGGCGGCCGGGGCGGCCGCGGCGGCCGTCCCGGCGGCGGGGCTAGCAGACGAGGCAGCGCCGGGGTTCCGGCCGGCGGCTATCGCCTCCTCCACCGCCGCGAGCGCCTTGGCCGCCGCCTCCGCGCGACCGCGCGCCTCGGCGACGGAGGCCGCCCGGCGGCCCGCCTCCACGCCCGGCTCGAGGGAGCGAAGCGCCAGCTCGTCGAGCCGCGCGGCCAGGGCGGCGCCCGCGGCGAAACGGGCGCGGTCGGCGACCTTGGCCGCCGCCTCCCGGCGGTAGGCTTCGCTTTCAAAGCGGGGCGGCAGGGTGGAAAGCCCGGCGGCGACGAGGCGGGGAAGGTTCGAGAGGAAGGGCGAGGCCTCCGCCCCGACGCCGGGGCCCGAGAGGGGCGCGAAGGCGACGACGTAGGCCTCGGTGGAAACCGGGGGAAGCGGAGCGCCGGACGCGGCGGGCGCGGACAGGAGGGCCCCGGCGGCCAAGGCGAGGCCGCGGGCCCGGCCGCGGAGACCGGGCTTCGCGAAAGGCCGTGCGCCCGCGCTCTCCATGGCCTAGAGCTCCTCGTCGTCCCCGTCGCCGCCGGAGACTCCGCCGCCCTGCCAGCGCCACCGCAGGTAGCTTTCGATGAAGGAGTCGATGTCGCCGTCCATCACGGACTGCACGTTGCCGACGAAGAACTTGTTCCGGTGGTCCTTGACCATCGTATAGGGCTGGAACACGTAGGAGCGGATCTGGCTGCCCCAGGCGATTTCCTTCTTCTCGGAGGCGTACTTGGCGTTTTCCTTCTCCTGCTCCACCCGGTAATGCTCGTAGAGCCGGGACTTGAGGACGCTCATCGCCACGTCCTTGTTCTTGTACTGGCTGCGTTCGTTCTGGCAGGTGACGACGATGCCCGTGGCGAGGTGCGTGATGCGGACCGCCGAGTCGGTCTTGTTGACCTTCTGGCCGCCGGCGCCGCCCGAGCGGTAGGTGTCGATGCGGATGTCCTCGGGCTTGACCTCCACGTCGATCGAATCGTCGAGGATGGGGAAGATGTAGACCGAGGCGAAGGAGGTGTGGCGCCGCGCCGCCGCGTCGAAGGGGGAAATCCGCACCAGCCGGTGGACGCCGGATTCGCCCTTCAGGTAGCCGTAGGCGTAGGGCACGTCGATCTGGAGGGTCGCGCTCTTGATGCCGCCCTCGGCCTCCTGGAGGTCGACGACCTCGTACTTGTAGCCGCGGCGCTCGGTCCAGCGACAATACATGCGCAGGAGCATCGAGGCCCAGTCGCAGGCCTCCGTGCCGCCGGAACCGGCGTGGATCGTGAGGAAGGCTCCCGAGGAGTCCGCGTCCGCGGAAAGGAGCTCCAGGACGACGAACTTGTCAAAGCGGGCCTTGATGTCGTCGTAGGAGGCCCGAAGGTCGGCCTCCATCGCGTCGCCGCCCTCTTCGCGGGCCATCGCGTAGACTTCGTCCAGCGCCTCGACGTCGGACTTGAGGTCCTTCCAGGTGCCGAGGCGTTCCTTCATCTGCTTGATTTCGGTCATCACGCGGCCGGCCTTGGCCCCGTCGTTCCAGAAACCGGGCTCCCCGCTCTGCGCTTCCTTGTCGGCTATCTTCTTTTCGATGGTAGGGGCGTCAAAGACGCCCCCAGATGTCCAGGATCTCCTTGCGGAGCGATGCGAGGGGTTGGGCGAGCTCTTCAATCATGGCGTTCCTCCTCCAAGGGGGCGGTTGTGCGTAGCCGGGCCTTGCCGCCGCCCGGGGGCGGCGGCCGCGATCCCCCCGCAAGGGGGATCAGCGCGCCTCACTCCTTCGTGCGGGAAGGATCCCGGACGACGATCCTGCGCCATTTGTTCTCCTTGAGGAGGGTCACGGCGAGGGTGCCGTCCACCGGGTATTGGTAGAGGCGGATCGTGTCGTAGGAGTCGGTGAGGCGGTCGATGTCGCGCTTCAGGGCCGCGAGCTGGCGCTCCGTCATCGAGGCGCTCTCGAAACAGGCCTTCTGGACCCGCTCGAAACCGTACTGAGGAAGGAGGTTGTACAAGGCGGCGCGGGAATCTTCGTTCCCCATGTCGCAGACGACGGCGACGAACATGGGCCTATCGTAGCCCAAAGACCCGCCTTCCGTCAATTCAAGGCCCGGAAAAGGATAGTCGCCGGGAAGACTCTGGAACCGGCGGCCATAATCCGATATGTATTGTATATGCGGTACGCACAGACCCTCGCCCTCGCGGGCATCCTACTCCTGGCCTCGTTCACCCCCGGCGCGCAGGAACCGGCGGCCGCCGGCGCCGCGACGGGCGCCTCGGAAGCGGTTTTCGCGCCCTTCCCCTCGCGACTCAGGGTCGCCGTGCGCGAGGGCAAGGTCGTCCTCTCCTGGGAGGACAGCCCCGAGTCCTTCAGCCGCTACGCCGTCTATCGCTCCAAGGAGCCGATGGACGGCTCCGACAGCTTCGCCAAGGCCGAACGCATCGGCGAGGCGGCCGCGGGGGCGGCGACCTACGTCGATTCGCCCGAGGCGGGCATCCCGTATTTCTACCTCGTCCTGGCGGTCGGCGAGGATGGCGAGCCCTATCGCGTCTTCATCCCCGGCAAGAACACGACCCTGGCGGCGGTTTCGATCCCGGCCGCGGCCCCGCCCCCCGTGGTGGAGGCTCCCAAGCCGGCCGCCCCCGTCCCGCCGGCCGTGACGGGCATCGCCGCGAGCCTCCGCGAGGACGCCGTCCTCGTCAGCTATCGCGTCAACGAGAAGGCCAAGCGCCTCGTCCTCTACCGGGGCAGCGCCCCCATCCTCGACACCTCGAGCCTCCTTGAGGCGGTGCTCGTCGCCTCCTTCGAGGCGGCGGATTCCGGCATCATCGATTACCCCGTGCCCGGCGTCGAGTATTGGTACGCCCTCATACCGGAGGACGAGCTCCGCGCCGGCCGCATCCTCCTTGAGAAGGGCACGAATTCCACCGCGGCCGCCGTGAAGATCCCCGCGGGCCTCTATCGGGTCGGCCTCCCCGAGACCGCCCCTCTCTCCCGCACCCCGCCCCTTCCGGCCTTCCTCCTCGAAAAGCCGCTCTCCGGCTCGGGCGAGCTTCCCTCGCTGCCGCCCAACCCCGCCCCGAAGGAACTCTCCGTCGAGGCGGCCAAGGCCACGGCGAACCTCCTTGCGATGGCGCCCGCCTCCGCCGAACGGCGCCCGCCCCTCCGCGTCCTGGCGGAGGAGAGCCGCGCGCCCTCCGGCGGCGAGGACTACGCCCTGGCCCTCATCGTCAAGGAAAAACTCTTGAAGGGCGATTTCCCCGGCGGGGCCGACCAGCTCCGCAAATACCTCTCGCTGAACCGCAGCGCCAAGGCCGCGACCCGCGCCCGCTTCTACCTGGGCCAAGCCCTCGCCAACCAAGGCGCCTTCCGGGAGTCCTTCTTCGAGTTCCTCCTGGCGCGCGAAAGCTACGCCGCCGAGACCAAACCCTGGCTCGAGTACCTGGTGGGAGTGCTGGGGGAAAGCTGAAGGGCGAGGCGGCCCGGACGGGCCTTGGGCCTGGCGCAAAAGTGAACAGAAAAAAGAGGGGGCCTCGGGGCCCCCTCTTCGTTTGATCCGGCTTCCTACACGAAGAAGCGGTACCTCGTCGCGTGCCGCCAGACTTCTCCGGGGCGGAGTACCGCCGAGGGGAAGTCGGGCCGGTTCGGCGCGTCGGGGAAGAGCTCGGTCTCGAGGCAGAGCCCCGCGTGCCGGCCGTAGCGGGCGCCGCCCTTGCCCAGGCCTCCCGACAGGAAATTGCCCGAATAGAGCTGGACGCCGGGGAGGCTCGTCGCGACCTTCATGCGCCGTCCCGATTCGGGGTCCTTGAGCTCGGCAAAGTCCACCAGGGCGCCAAGGCCTTCGGCGCCCACCGCGCCCGAGCCAGTGGTACCGCCCCTTGTCCCGTCCGCGGCTCCGATCGAGGCTCCGTCCGCCCGGTCCAGGACGAAGCAGTGGTCGTAGCCGCCCGCCGCCTGGAGGTCGCGCCCTACCCGCTTGGCCGTCCGGAAGTCGAAGGGGCCGCCGGCGACGGAGGCGAGCTCACCGGTCGGGATCAGGGTCCCGTCCACCGGGAGATAGCGCGAGGCGGCGAGCCGGAGCTCGTGGGCGAGGATGTCTCCGCGGTCGTGGCCGCGGAGGTTCCAGTAGGCGTGTTGGGTGAGGCTCAGGACGGTGGGCGCCCCGCAGGTCGCCTCGAAG
This sequence comes from Spirochaetales bacterium, assembly GCA_036732745.1. Classification (GTDB taxonomy): domain Bacteria; phylum Spirochaetota; class Spirochaetia; order Treponematales; family Rectinemataceae; genus JAEUJG01. The sequence continues at coordinate 8,019 of DAINBW010000023.1, forward strand.
GCCAGGTCGAGGATGCCCGCGGGGTCGAGGCGGTAGGTGGCGACGACCCTAAGGTCGCCCGGGTAGCCTTCCTCGCCGTCGGGGGAATACAGCTCGAAGCGGAGCGCCGCCGCGCCGCCTTCTTCGTAGCCCTCGGTCTTCCAGATTCGCTTGTCGAAGCCCCGCTTGCCGCCGTGGAGGTGGTTCGGACCGTTGTTCGTCGCGAGCCGATACTCCCGGCCGTCCAGGCTGAAGGCGCCGCGGGCGATGCGGTTGGCGAAGCGGCCGACCGTCGCGCCGAAGTAGGCGTCCGAGTTTTCATAGTCGGCGGCGCGGGAAAGGCCCAGCACGAGGTCGTCGCGGCCGCCGCCGGCCGAAGGCGCCTCGAAGGCGACGAGGGTCGCGCCGAAATCGGAGAGGCCGGCGCTGAAGGGGCCGGCCTTCAGGGTGAAGAGGCGCGTCTCCTCCCCGCCGGCCGTTGGTCCAAAGCTTTTCCGTTCGATCGACATGAGGGTCGGGTCCTAGGGCAGCTTGTAGTATTTCCGGTAGACGAACTCGAAGGCCCTGCCGGGAATGATCCGTTTCAGGATGACAGCGAAGCGTTCGAAGCCGGGGCCGACCGTGTAGCGGATCTTGAGGCCGCGCTTGTCGAGCAGGCGGGCCACGAGCTTGGCCACCTCGAGGGGATCGTGTCCGGCGTTCTCGTCGCGGACCTGCACGCCCATAGCCGCGTCGTAGTACTTCTTGTAGGGACTCGCCGCGGAGGCGGCCACCTCGCGGCGGGCCGCGGTGAAGCCCGTCCGGAAGTCGCCGGGCTCGATGAGGCAGGCCTGGACCTTGAAGGGGCGGATCTCGTAGCGCAGGGACTCGAGCATGCCCTCGAGGGCGAACTTGCTGGCGGAATAGAAGGCCTGCAAGGGCATGCCCATCGTGCCGGCTATCGAGGAGAGGAGTATGATGCGGCCCGTCTTGGCCTCGCGCATGCCGGGGAGGACGGCCTTCACGCAGCGCAGGGCGCCGAGGAAGTTGGTCTCGAGCTGGAGGCGGATCTCCTCGAGGCTCGAATCCTCGACCGAGCCGGCGATGCCCATGCCCGCGTTGCAGACGAGGGCGTCGATGCGGCCCTCCTTGGCCAAGATTTCGGCGACGGCCTTTTCCACCGAAGCGGAATCGGTGACTTCCAACTGGATCAACTCGAAGAACTCGTCGGCTTTCTTGGTGTAGGCGGCGGGGTTGCGGCTCGTGCCGTAGACCTTGTAGCCGCGTTTGGCGAGATGGGTCGCGCAAGCGTTGCCGATGCCGCTCGAGGCGCCGGTGACGATTACGACGGGAGTACGATGGTCCATGCGCGTTTCTCCTTGAACCGTCATCCTAATGCAGGCCTCCACGCGGCCGCAAGGCCACTGAGCGAACGCTCTCTACCCAAAAAACCGGCTCAATGCCGCTTGAGACTGTATGTATTGTCATACGAAAACAGGCAGCCTTGGACGCCGGTTGCGGGAAATGTTTACTATACTGCACATGCTCGAGCGAAAAATCGGCCTTCCGCTGCCTTGGGGGCTCGCGAAAGGCCGAACATCGGGGCCACGCCCCCAAAGCCCTCAAGGGCCCGAAGGCCGGGAAAGGGCTTAGGAGCGGGGATTGGACTTGCGGGCGAGGGCTTCCTCCAGGATGGAGGCAATGGCCTCGGGGGCAAAACGCTCGGTGTTGATCGTGAGGTCGGCGCCGGAGAAGTCGTCGTTGTCGAGGTTGTAGATGCGGCGGTAGCGCGCGCGGTCTTCCTCGTCGCGGCGGCGGGTGAAGGCGATGATGTCCTCGAGGCTGCCACCCTCCCGGGTGTGGATGCGCGCCGCGCGGACCTCGGGGCTGGCCCAGAGATAGACGCGCAGGGTCGCCTCGGGGAGGAGCCACATCGCGAGGCGGGAGCCGATGACGCAGTCCTTGGCGCGCGCGAGTTCCACCTGGTGATGGTCCAGCGTCCGATCGTAGGCGTCGTCCTTGGCCGCGAGGGCGAGGATGGCGGCGAGGTCGACGCCGCGTTCGGCGGCCATGTTCCTGAAGGTGTAGTTGATGAGCTCGACGCCGAGTTTCTTGGCGAGGAGATTGCTCACGGTGCTGTTGCCGCAACCGGACTTGCCGGAAATCGCGACGATGCGGGATGCCATGCCTCCCCTCCTTTATTCGATGTTGCGCAGCTGCTCGCGGACGTTTTCCAAGGCGTCCTTGAGTTCGATGACGGCCTCCGCCACGGGGAGGAGGATGTTCTTGGAGCCGATGGTGTTCACCTCGCGGTTCATCTCCTGGCAGAGGAAATCGAGCTTCTTGCCCGGCGAGGCCTCGGTGTCGACGATGCGCCGGAAGGAGGCGATGTGGGCCCCGAGCCGGGCTATCTCCTCGTTGACGGTGTACTTCATGAGGAGGGCGGCGGTCTCGGCGAGCACCCTGCCCTCGTCGATCGCGTCGCCCATGACGTCCTTGAAGCGGGTCTGGAGCTGGGTCCTGACGGTGCGCTCGATCTCCGGCACGGCGGCGCCGACGGTGGCGAGGCCGGCGGCGATGCGGGCGAGCTGGGACTCGATGTCCGCGCGCGTGGCCTGGCCTTCGCGGAGGCGCGAATCCTCGTAGGCGGCGAAGCAGGCCTCGAGTTCGCCCTCGAGGAGGCTCCACAGCTCGTCCTCGTCGAGTTCGCGCTCGTAGGCGACGACGCCGTCGAAGGAGAGGAGGTTGCCGAGGCGCAAGGGTTCGTCGATGCCGACGGCGGCCGCTATCTCCCGGAGGGTCGCGGCGACCGCCTTGGCGGCTTCGAGGTCGGCGTTGGCCCTGACCGGAACGTCGAGGGAGCGGATCCGGAGCCAGAGCTCCACCTTGCCGTGGACGATCCGCGACGAAAGGAACTCGCGGAAGCGGGGTTCGAGGCGCGAAAGGTGGGGCGGGAGGGAGATGGAGAGGTCGAGGTAGCGGTTGTTGTAGGACTTGATCTCCATCGAGCCGCGCATGCGGGCGTTGCCGATTTCGCGATGGGAGAAGCCGGTCATGCTCTTGATCATCGGGTTCCTTCTTGTTCCTTGAAGCGCTCGTAGAGGGCGGCGCCGAGCTGCCAGTTGTCGCCGGCGCCCATCGTGAGGAAAAGGTCGCCGGGGCGGAGCCATGCGGCGAGGGGCTCGAGGGCCTCGCGGGGCTCCTCGAAGTAAAGGGCCGTAGGTCCGGCGGCTCGCCGCGCGGCGGCGGCCTCGAAGAGGGAGCGGCCGCTGATCGAGGGGTCGGGCGCCTCGCGGGCGGAGGCGTAGATCTTGTGGAGGACGATGGCGTCCGCCTCGTCGAGGCTGGCGGCGAACTCGCCGAAGAGCGCCTTGGTGCGCGAATAGGTGTGGGACATGAAGTCGACGACGAGGCGGCGGCTCGGCCAAAAGGCCTTGATGCCGCGGATGGTCTCGCGGAGGGCGGTCGGATGGTGGGCGTAGTCGTCCATGAAGAGGACGCCGCCCGCCTCGCCGAGGATTTCCGAGCGCCGCTTGGAGCCCGAAAAGGCGGCCAGGGCGGCGCGCAGGGCGGCGAGTTCCCCGGCGCTCGGCTCGTAGTCGGCGGCGTCGCCGGCGCGGTCGGCGGGATGTGCCCCCCCGGCGGGAGCGCGGCGCTCCTCGCCGAGGATGGACAGCGCCAGGGCGATCGCCGCGCAGGCGTCGAGGGCGATGTGCTCGCCGGGGACGCGGAGCTCGAAGTCGCCGGGGAAGCCGGCCAGGCGGAAATGGGCGCGGCCCTCGCCGGTCGCATAGGAGAGGAGGCGGTAGCGGCCTTCCGCCTTGGCGCCGTAGGGCAGGAGGCGGAGGTCCGGCCTGCCCTCGGCGATGAGGCCGGCGGCCTCCACGGCGCCGGGATCGTCGGCGCAATAGATGAGTTCGCCGCCCGCGGGGAGCAGCTTGCCGTACTCGACGAAGGCGGCGAGGATGTCCGCGTAGGTCGGGAAGTAGTCCTGGTGGTCCGGCTCGACGCTCGTGAGGACGATGCGCCGCGGCGAGAAATGGAGGAAGTGGCGGCGGTACTCGCAGGTCTCCGCGACGAAGTAGCGGTTGCCGAGGATCTTCGTGGAGCGGCCGCCGAAGCTCGAGACGGCCGAGCCCGCCAGGATGGTCGCGGGCAGGCCGAGCCCGGCGACGAGGCTGCCCGCCAGGGCCGTCGTCGTGGTCTTGCCGTGGACGCCGGCTATGCCGGAGGAGTCGAAGCGCCTGGATAGGGCGCCGAGGGCCTCGGGATAGACAAGGACGGGGATGCCGAGGCGGCGCGCCTCGAGGAGCTCGGGATTCTGGTCGGGGCGGTAGGCGGCGGAGTGCACGACGAGGATCGCGTCCGGGGGGAGATGTGCGGCCTCGAAGCCGACGCGCATCGCCACGCCGATGTCCTCGAGAATGGCGTCGGTGTAGAAGCGGTCGGCGACGTCGGAACCGGAGAGGACGGCGCCTTCCGCCGCGAGGATCTCGGCGAGGGCGGCCATGCCGGTGCCCTTGGCGCCGACTAGGTGGACGCGGCGCCCCGCCAGGGAGGGGGGGATGCCGGGTTCGGTGACGGAAGACTCGTTCATGGAAGAAGTGTAGCGAATGGAGGGCCTCCGAAACTAGGCGCGCAGCTCGAGGGCGAGGGAGAACCGGACCGAGCCACCCGCGGGAATGTCGAGGTCCCAGCCGAGAAGGAGGCTCGCGCCCTGATAGAGGTCGCGCGAAATGCCGTCGACGACGACCGAGCGGAAGATCGGCTTGTGGTGGAAATCGAAGGGGCGATCCGAACGGATTTCCACCTTTTCCTCGTCGTCGCGGTTTTCGAGACAGATGCCGGTGGCGCCCTCGATGCGGAGGGCGGCGCCGCTTTCCAGGGTCAGCTCCTCGGCGCCGCGGCGCGCGAGGAGGCCGACGCGGGGCGTGTCGGGGCCGGCGGCCAGGTTGAGCTCCGCGCCGAAGCGGAAGCGCATGGGGCCCTCGTCCTTGTTCGAGAGGAGGTACTCGACGCTGAGGCTGCCCTTCCGGAAGGAATAGCCCTTGCGGATGGAGAGGGAGCGGCGGCGGCCATCGAGGTCGACCAGGCCCTCGCGGCCCAGGACCGCGAGATGGGCGGGACGCTCCGACTCGCCGAGGGTGTAGA
>DAINBW010000024.1:0-13117 GCA_036732745.1 Spirochaetales bacterium
CACCAAACCCGCCCCAGCCGTCACCGAACCCGCCCGGTCACCACCGAACCCGCCCAGCATCCAACAAACCGCCCCGCCGCAAAAAACCGCCCCGCCCGAGGCGCCTCCTCCGTCCAGCCCTATAGGCTGAATCCCCGGTAGCGCATATAGAGGAAGAGGGCCGCCGTCATCAGGGCGTGGCCGTAGTCCTCGGCGCCCACAAGGTCGATGGCGTCGCGCTCGGGGACGAGGAGGACTTCGATCTCCTCCTGTTCGTCCAGGCACTGCTCGCGGATGCAGTGGCAGCCTTCCGCGACGAAGGCGTGGAAAGCGTTGGTCATGAAGGCGGGGTTCGGCGAGAGGTCGCCGATCGGGAGGAGCATCTCCGGCGCGTAGCCCGTCTCCTCGACGAGTTCGCGGCCCACCGCGAGGAGGGGATCCTCGCCCCGCTCGATGACGCCGCCCGGGAACTCGAGGCAGAGGCGGCCCGTGCCGTGGCGGTACTGCCGGATCATGAGGAGTTGGCGGCCCATCGGCGTGTCGACCACCGGGATGACGCCCGCCCAGTCGAGGGAGTTCACGAGGTAAAAGGTGCCCCGCGTGCCCGCCTCGCTGACGCGCTCGCTCTCCGAAACGTCGAAGATCCGATAATCCGCCAGTTTGCGCTTGGCGGTCTCCCGCCAGGTTCCCGGTTTTCGCATATCTCAAGCGTAGAGCGCGAGGCGCGGATCGGCAAGGCGCTGGGGGAGATCGCCGCGAGGCGGCCGGCCGCGGGAAGGACCGCCGCGTCGCGGGGAGGCTGCCGCGGGAAGGCCCGCCGCCTCGCGGTGAGGCCTGCCGCTGGGAAGCCAGCCGCGGTAGGAGACCGCCGCGAGGAGGCCCGCCGCGGCGCGGGGAGGGTGCCGCGGGGAAGCCTGCCGCGGGAGGGGAACGCCGCGGGGAAGCCAGCCGCGGCGGCGCCGTGCGGGGCAGGGCCGCCGCTATTGGCCCTTTTTGCGGTGGGTCGCGTGCATCGTGCGCTCGATGGCGGCGATGGAGGAGTCGAGGTTCCTCGAGACGATGATCGAATAGAGGATGTCGATGACGGTGAGCTGAGTCAGGCGGGAGGTCGCGGCGCCTTGGCGGTAGAGCCGTTCGGAGGCGGGGACGACCAGGTCGATGTCGGCGAGGGAGCGCACGGTGTTCGGCCCGTCCATCGTCAGGGAGATCACTTTCGCGCCGCGGGCGCGGGCCTGGCGGGCGGCCTCGCACATCGCCGCGTTTTCCCCCGAGTAGGAGACGATGAAGGCGGCGTCCGTGGGCTTGAGGCCGGAGGCGGTCGTCACCTGGAGGTCGGTGTCGAGGGTGTAGGTGGAGGGGAGTCCGAGGCGGATGAGTTTCTGGAAGAAGTCGTAGGCCACGACGCCCGAGGCGCCGACGCCGAAGAGCGCGGTCATCGAGGCGCCGAGGATGGCGTCCGCCGCCGCCTCCACCCTCGCCGGTGCGAGGATCGAGCCCAAGTGGTGGAGGCCCCGCAGGGAACGTTGGATCACGTCCTGGATGACGTTCTCGGGGGCGGCCTCCGATTCGAGGTCGAGGTCGGGAATAAAGCGCTCGTCGTCGTCCCTGAAGACGTCCTTGGCGAGCCTGAGCTTGAAGTTGTTGAAGGAGCCGAGGCCGATGCGCTTGCAGAAGCGCACGACGGCCGCCTGGCTCGAGCCCGATTGCCTCGCGAGTTCGCTGACGTTGAAGTGGAGCGTCTTTTTCGGCTCCCGGACGACGTATTCGGCGACCTTGCGCTCGGAATCCGAGAGCTGGGTCAGCCGGGCGTCTATCGCCGCGAGCGCGCTCTCGATGCTTCGTTCCTCATCCATGGCGTATTTTCCTTGCCGTCGTGAAATGCCGTTACACCTTAGCACCCTCCCATGCGCTTGTAAAGAAACAAGTTTTCACCGCCAGGGGCGAAAAAATCTTTTAAATAATCATTGCGGGCTGAAATAATGGGCCATATAATTGGCCTCGAAGCGGGAACGAAAATCCGCGGGCGATTTTCTCCGAAGGCGAGGAACATGATGAAGTATTCGGGCGAGGTGGAATTTCGCCAAGGCTATGCCGCAAAGGCGGAGCACCACGTCATAGGTCTCATGTCGGGCACCTCGCTCGACGGTGTCGACGCGACCCTGGTCGCCATCCGCACGGCGCCCGACGGAACGATCGAATCCGTCCGGCTTCTCGAGCACGTCTACCTTCCCTATTCCGACGAGCTCCGCGCCCGCGTCAACGCGCTTTGCTCGGTCGTGACGGCCCGCGTCGACGAGCTCACCTTTATCCACTTCGGCCTTTCCGAGTGGTACGCGGAAACCGTCCGGCTCCTCCTCGCCAAGGCGGGGATCGACGCCGCCGGCGTGGACGCCATCTCGATGCACGGCCAGACCGTCTGGCACGCGCCCGTCCCGACGGCCTTCCCCGGTCCCACGGGGCCGCTTCCCGTCAAGGGCACGCTCCAGCTCGGCTCGAGTCCGGTGCTCCGCGAGCGCACGGGCATTCCCGTGATAGCCGACCTCCGCTCGCGCGACATGGCCGCGGGAGGGGAGGGCGCTCCCCTCGCTCCCTACATCGATTCCATCCTCTTCGGCTCCAAGACCGAGGGGCGCATCGTCCAGAACATCGGCGGCATCGGCAACGCGACGGTCGTCCCGGCGGCCGCGAAGCTGTCCGACCTCCTCGCCTTCGATACGGGCCCCGGGAACATGGTGATGGACGCCGTCGTCGCCGCGGGCTCCGAGGGCAAGCTGCGTTACGACCCGGAGGGCTCCATCGCGGCCAAGGGCCGTGTCGCCGAGGAGCTGGTCGCCCGCCTCATGCGCGATCCCTACTTTGCCCGGAAGCCGCCCAAAAGCACGGGCCGCGAGGTCTACGGCGCCGCCTTCACCGCCGCCTTCCTCAAGGACTGCGAGGCCCTGGGGCTCGGCTTCGAGGACCGCGTCGCGACGGCGACCGCCTTCACCGCCGAGTCCATCGCCGCCTCCTACCGCGACTTCATCCTGCCCGGACGCTCGATCGCGCGCGTCCTCGTCGCGGGGGGCGGCGCGCTCAACGCGACCCTCCTCCGGATGATCGCGGAGCGCCTGCCCGCCGGCATCACCGTCCAGACGACGGGCGAGCTCGGCGTCCCCGACCAGGCCCGCGAGGCGATGGCCTTCGCCCTCATGGGGCACGAGTCCCTCATGGGCCGGCCTTCGAACCTTCCCGCCGTCACGGGCGCCCGCCGGCCCGTCGTCCTCGGCACCATCACCCTGTGATTCCGTTTCGGCCATAGACGTCAAGCTTAGGAGGCTTTCGATGAAGAGACTATCGATCCTGCTGCTCGCCCTCGCGTTGCTCGCCCTCTCCGGCGCGGGCGCCTTCGCCGCCCCGGCGGAGAAGGTTCTCACCATCGGCGTGGACCAGGAGGCCGTCGGCCTCGATCCCCACGTCGTCACCGCCTTCTCCTCGATGCGCCGCATCGACCTGCTCTACAACCGCCTCGTGCGGCTCGACGACAACTTCGTCGTCGTGCCCGACCTCGCGCAGTCCTGGGACATCCCGGACAATCTCACCTACGTCTTCCACCTCCGGAAGGGCGTCAAGTTCCACAACGGCCGCGAGATGACCGCCGAGGACGTCCAGTACTCCCTGAACCGCGTCCTCGATCCGAAGACGGCCAGTCCCGGCAGGTCCTATGTCTCCCTCGTGAAGGCCATCGACGTCGTGGACCGCTACACGGTGAAGCTCACCCTCTCCGCGCCCCTGGCCTCGCTCCTCGACGGGCTGGCTTCGAACAACCTCTCCATCGTCCCGAAGGAGGTCGTCGAGGCCAACGGCAACCTCCAGAAGGTCGAGGCGGGCACCGGACCCTTCATGCTCAAGGAATGGATCGCCGACAACTCGATGACCCTCGTGAAGAACCCCGACTACTTCGAAAAGGGCGCTCCCGCCCTCGACAAGGTGATCTTCCGCGTCATCCCCGAGCAGGCCTCCCTCCTCGCCGGCGTCAAGTCCGGCGACCTCGACATGGCGACGATCAACGACGGCGCCACGATCCGCCAGGCCGCCAAGGACTCCAAGGTCGTCGTGATGTCCAAGCCCGGCCTCAACGTCCGCATCTTCAGCTTCAACACGACCCGCAAGCCCTTCGACGACGTTCGCGTCCGCGCGGCCTTCGCCCAGGTCCTGGACCGGAGCGAGATCCTCGCGATCGCCGAGTTCGGCATGGGCAAGCCCACGGGCCCCATCCCCGTCGCCGCGACCCAGTGGGCGACGCCGGTCGCCAAGCTTCCCTTCGCCAAGCCCGACATCGCCGCGGCCAAGAAGCTCCTCGCCGAGGCCGGCTACCCGGCCGGCTTCACCTTCAAGATCACCTGCGCCTCCACCTACGAGGGCGGCCTCGCCGTCGCCCAGGTCGTCCAGGACGAGCTCAAGAAGATCGGCGTCACCGCCGAGCTCGAAGTCGTCGAGTGGGGCGTCTACATCGACAAGTGGGTGAAGCGCGATTTCGACACGATGGTCGAGCTTCGCGGCGGTTCCGGCGAACCGGACCGCTTCCTCTACCGCACCTTCCACTCGACCGGCGGCGTGAACAACTTCCTCTTCAAGGACGCCGAGGTCGACAAGCAGCTCGACATCGGCCGCAACCAGGTCAAGCCCGCCGACCGGAAGGCCGCCTACGACAAGCTCCAGGCCCTCCTCATCGAGAAGGCTCCCGCCGTCTTCCTCTACTGCCCGAACGAGAACCACGTCCTTTCCCCCAAGGTCTCGGGCTTCAAGCAGGTGGGCAACGGCAGTCTCTACTACCTCACCCACACGCAGGTGAAGCGCTAGTCCCGATCCCCGCGCCGCGTCCGCCCGGGTCCCTGCCCGGACGGCGCCGCGCCCGTCCCGGTTCCGAAGCTCCGCCCGCGGGCGGACTTCGGGATCGGGCCTTCCATCCTCGACCACCATTTACCTTTCCGGAGCGGCACGTGGGCAGATATATCGCCAAGAGACTCCTGTCATTGATTCCCGTCCTCTTCGGGGTATCGATCATCGTCTTCTTCCTCGTTCGCCTCATACCCGGCTCGGCCCTCCAGATGTACCTGGGCACCCAGGTGGAGGCGACGCCCGAGCAGATGGAGGAACTCAGGCGCATCTTCGGCGAGGACCGGCCCGTGCCCGTCCTCTACGTCGAGTGGCTCGGGCGCCTCCTCCAGGGCGACTTCGGCTATTCCCTCCGCACGGGCCGGCCCGTCCTGCCCGACATCCTCTCGCGGCTCCCCTTGAGCCTCGAGCTCACGGTCTTCGCCCTCGGCCTGGCCCTCCTCATCGGCATTCCCCAGGGCATCCTCTCCTCGCTCAGGAAGAATCCCTTCTGGGACGTCGTCAACCGGATCGTCGGCCTCCTCGGCCTTTCCCTGCCGCAGTTCTGGCTCGCCTCCCTCATGGTCCTGGCCTTCTCGGGCTTCCAGGGCTGGATCCCGATGGGCAACTACGCGAAATTCTCCGAGGAGCCCCTGCGCAACCTCAAGATGCTCTTCCTGCCCTCCCTCGCGATCGGCATCGGGCTGGCGGCCGTCATCATGCGCTATACGCGCAACAGCATGCTCGAGGTCCTGCAGATGGATTACATCAGGACCGCCAAGGCCAAGGGACTCAAGAAGCGCGTGGTGATCCTCCGCCACGCCCTCAAGAACGCCATCCTTCCCGTCATCACCGTGGCGGGCTTCAATACCGGCTATCTCCTCGGCGGCGCCATCGTCATCGAGGAGGTCTTCGCCCTGCCCGGCATGGGCCGGCTGGCGCTGTATGCGATCTACCAGCGCGACTACCCCGTCATCCAGGGCATCGTGCTCGTGATCGCGACCCTCTTCGTCCTCGTGAATCTCGTCACGGACCTCATCTACGCCCTCGTCGACCCGCGCATCAGGCTCGACGACTCCTCGAGGTAGGCCATGGAAACGCGCGCGCTCCGCAAGAACAGCATCGCCCTCACGGGCCTCGCCATCGTCGGCGTCTACGTCGCCGCCATACTCCTCTCCTTCGTGTGGCTGCCCTTCGACCCCGTGGCGATGGACACCGAGCATCTTCTCGAAGGCCCCTCCCTCGCGACGGGCCACCTCTTCGGCACCGACGAGTTCGGCCGCGACATCCTCTCCCGCATCATGAAGGGAGCCTCGGTCTCCCTCGTCATCAGCTTCTCCGCCACGGCCCTCGGCGCCGTCGCCGGCGTCCTCATGGGAATCTGGGCGGGCTATCTCGGAGGCCGCTGGGACCAGTTCCTCATGCGGATCGCCGACATCCTCTTCTCCTTCCCCTCCCTCCTCCTCGCGATCTTCGTGATGGCGATCCTCGGGGAAAAGACCTACAACGTCGTCTTCGCGATCGGCATCGTCTACATCCCCCAGTTCGCCCGCGTGAGCCGCGGCGCCGTCCTCACGATCAAGTCGAGCGAGTTCGTCCGGGCCGCCCGCTCCAACGGCGCGAGCTCGGGCTTCATCCTCTTCCGGCATCTCCTGCCGAACATCCTGGTGCCGCTCATCGTGCAAATCTCCCTCTCGCTCTCGGTGGCCATCCTCCTCGAGTCCTCCCTGAGCTTCCTCGGTCTCGGCGTCCAGCCGCCCTACCCCTCGTGGGGCAACATGCTCTCCGCCGGCCGCAAGGTCATGGTCATCGCCCCCTGGACCGCGGTCTATCCCGGGCTCGCGATCGTCTTCCTCGTCCTCGGCTTCAACCTCCTCGGGGACGGGCTCCGCGACATCCTCGATCCGCGCCTCAAGAACGCGCGTTAGGCGGCAGCATGAGCGACGACGACATCATCCTCAAGGTCTCGGGCCTCAAGACCGAGTTCCGCGCCGAGTACGGCCTCGTGAAGGCGGTGGACGGCATTTCCTTCGACCTGCGCCGCGGCGAGACCCTCGGCCTCGTCGGCGAGTCGGGCTCGGGCAAGTCCGTGACGAACCTCTCGATCCTCCGGCTCGTCCCGAGCCCGCCGGGCAAGACGGTGGGCGGCCAGGTCCTCTTCCACGCGGAAGGGGAGGCCGAGCGCGACCTCCTCGCCGTCCCGGAGGAGGAGGTTCGGGTCCTGCGGGGCAAGAACATCTCCATGATCTTCCAGGACCCCCTCACCTCCCTCAACCCCGTGCTCCGCGTCTCCCTCCAAATCGGCGAGGCCCTGCGGCTCCACCACGGGCTTTCGAAGCGCGAGGCGCGGGCCAAGGCGATCGAACTCCTCCGGCTCATCGGCATCCCCGACCCCGAGCGGCGGGCGGACGAGTATCCCCACCAGTTCTCCGGCGGCATGCGCCAGCGCGTGATGATCGCGATGGCACTCTCCTGCGATCCCGACATCCTCATCGCCGACGAGCCGACCACGGCCCTCGACGTGACGATCCAGGCCCAGATCCTGGACCTCATCAAGAACCTCGCGGCGAAGCGGCGGACGGCGGTGATCATGATCACCCACGACCTCGGCGTCGTGGCCGGGATGTGCGAAGCCGTCTGCGTGATGTACGCCGGCCGCATCGTCGAGCGGGCCCAGGTGGACGACCTCTTCTACGACCCCAAGCATCCCTATACGAGGGGGCTCCTCGACTCCATTCCCCGCGCGGACCGCACGGGGAAGGAGGGACGCCTCTATTCGATTCCCGGCTCGCCCCCGAGCCTCGTCGGCATGCCCGACGCCTGTCCCTTCCATCCGCGTTGCGCGCGCGCGATGGACATCTGCCGCAAGGCCTATCCGCCGGAGACCCTCCTCGAGGGGCGCGCCCCCCGGCGGGTCAGCTGCTGGCTCCACGCGAAGGAAGGCTCCAAGCCATGAGCGACGAAGAAAACCTCCTTGAGGTCCGGGGCCTCAAGGTCCATTTCCCCATCCACAAGGGCATCCTCGTCCGGCGGAAGGCGGGCGTCGTCCGCGCCGTCGACGGCGTGGACTTCAGCGTGAAAAAGGGCGAGGCCCTCGGCCTCGTGGGCGAGTCCGGCTGCGGCAAGTCGACGACGGCGATGGCCGTTGCCCAGCTCCAGGGCGCGACCGCGGGCAGCGTCCGCTTCGCGGGCCAGGAGCTCGGATCGCTCTCCCCGAAGGACCTGCGGCGCGCCCGCCGCGATTTCCAGATCGTGTTCCAGGATCCCTACTCCTCCCTCGATCCCAGGATGCGCGCCTTCGACATCATCGCCGAGCCCCTGCGGATCTTCGCGAAGATGGGCGCCGTCGCCGCGGACGAGGCCGAGATCGAAAAGCGGACCCTCGCCCTCATGGAGCGTTGCGGGCTTTCGCCCTCCTTCGCCCGGCGGTATCCGCACGAGTTCTCGGGCGGCCAGCGCCAGCGCATCGGCATCGCGCGGGCCCTGTCCCTGGGACCCAAGCTCATCATCGCCGACGAGCCCGTCTCCGCCCTCGACGTCTCCATCCAGTCCCAGATCCTGAACCTCCTCAAGGACCTTCAGAAGGAATTCGACCTCACCTTCCTCTTCATCGCCCACGATCTCGCGGTGATCGAGTATTTCTGCGACCGCATCGCGGTCATGTACCTCGGCCGCGTCGTGGAGACGGCCTCCGCCGCCGAGCTCAACAAGAAGCCGATGCACCCCTACACCCGGGCGCTCCTGTCGGCCGTGCCCCTTCCCGATCCGGAGAAGGAGCGGAGCCGCCGGCGCATCCTCCTCTCCGGCGACGTTCCCTCGCCGAGCGTCGAGCGGACGGGCTGTCCCTTCCGCGAACGCTGCCCCGAGGCGATGGAGCGTTGCGCCCTGGCGGCTCCGAGCCTCCGCGCCGTCGCGGAAGGCCACGAGGTTTCCTGCTTCCTCTACGGGGAAGCCTAGGCCCGGCCCCGGGCCAGGGCCAAAACGAAGGGCATTGGGCAAGAAGGCGAGGCGCGTCATGGACATCAAGATTTTCAGGCTGAAGCTTCCCCTCAAGAACGGCTTCAGGATAGCGCACGGCTCCTACTCGTTCCGCGAGAACCTCTTCCTCGAACTCCGGGAAGGAAACGCCGTCGCGTGGGGCGAAGCGCCCATCGTTCCCTATTACCACCTCACGATCGACGAGGTGGAGGCCGACTTACGGCAAGGCCTACGGGCCCTTTCGGACGGCCGCGCCTTTTCGCTCGAGGGCCGGCCCGCTCCCGGTTTCGCCCATCCCGTGAGCCGGGCGGCCTTCGAGGCGGCGCTCCTCTCCCTGCTCGCGCGGATCGCCGGCGCGACCGAGGCCGAACTCCTCGGCCTCGGCGCGGGAGGCGAGGCGGCCTTGGCGCCGCCGACCTCCTTCACCGTCGCCTACGACGACGACCCGGAGGCGATGGCCGCCGTCGCCGCCGCCTGCGGCTTCCGGCGCCTCAAGGTGAAGGCCGGCATCCCGGGCGACATCGAGCGCATCCGCCTCCTCCGCGAGCGCCTCCCCGGCGCGATCATCCGCGTGGACGCGAACCAGGGCTGGAGCCCCGATGAGGCGCCCGGGAAGTTGCGCGAGCTCGAGCGCCTCGGGATAGAGCTCCTCGAGGAGCCGATCGCGGGCAGCCCCGCCGAGTTCGAGCGCCTGGCCGCCGACACCTCCATCCCCATCCTCCTCGACGAGAGCGCGCGGAGCCTCGATGACTTGCGGCGTTATGCGAAGGAGGCGCCCTCGCTCGCCGGCTTCGTCGTGAAGACCGCGAAGAACGGCGGGCCCGCCGCCAGCCTCGCCCTCATCCGCGCCGCCGCCGACTTGGGACTGCGCGCGATGCTGAGCTCGATGGTGGAGACCTCCCTCGGCGTCGGGTCCGCCCTCCGCCTCGCGCCCCTTTGCGCCTGGTGCGACCTCGACGCGCCCCTCCTCCTCACCGAGGATCCCTTCCGCGGTCTCTCCTACGTGGACGAGGCGCCCCGGCTTGCGCCGGAGGGCGTCCTCCCCGGCCCCGACCTCGCCTGCCTTCTCGCGGGCCTCGAGCCCCTCAAGCCCTGATGGCCGCGCCGCCCCCCGCGCCGGCCCCCGCGCCGACGCTTCGCCCCATGCGGCCCGCGGACGCCCCCGCCTGCGCGGCCATCGCCTGCGCCTCCGCCATCGGCGAGCGCTACGGTTTCGAGCCCGGCGCCCTCGCCGCGACCCTCGCGGCCGCCCTCGAAAAGGGCGGCGAGCTCTTCGTCGCGGAGCTCGCGGGGCGCGTCGCGGGCTTCGCCTGGATCGATCCCCGCGGCGCCTTCTCGAGCGCCCCCTACCTCCGCCTCATCGCCGTGGACGAGACCCTCCGCGGCGCGGGACTCGGCGCGGCCCTCATGGACGAGTTCGAGGCGCGCACCGCCGCGGTCGGCCGCGACTGGTGCCTCCTCGTTTCCGATTTCAACCTTCGGGCGCAAGCCTTCTACGAACGGCGCGGCTACCGGAAGGCGGGGAGCCTCCCCGACTTCGCGCGGCCGGGCGTCACGGAGATCCTCATGGTCAAGAAGCGGGAAGGGGCGCGATGAGCGGAACGGGCGCGATCGGCGAATCGGCGGGCCGCGCGGCCGTCGGCGCCCTCGTCGGGCGCGGCCTCGCGGAAGGCGCCTTTGCCGGCGCCGTCCTCCGCGTCGAAAGGGGAGGGCGTCTCCTCTTCGAAGAGGCTTGGGGCGAGGCCGTCCGCGAGGGCGCCCTCGGACCCGGCTCGACGGCGGAGCCGATGCGCCCCGACACCCTCTTCGACCTCGCCTCGCTCTCGAAGCTCTTCACGACGACGGCCGTCCTGCGCCTGGCGGGCCGGGGCGACCTTGATCTCGCGGAACCGCTTCCCGCCCTCCTCGAGCGTTTCGCGCAGCCGCTCCGCCTCGGGCCCGGACTCCGGGAGCGCCTAACGCGCGGCCTCACGCGGGTCGACCTCGCCGCCCTCCTCGCGCACTCCTCCGGCATCCATTATTGGTACCCCTGCTACACGCGCCGCGGCGAGAGCTTCGAGGCCATCCTCGCCGAGGTTCTCGAGGCCCATCCGCCCAAGGGCGAGGTGATCTACTCCGACCTGAACTTCATGGTGCTCGGGCGCCTCGTCGAGGCCGCCGCGGGCAAGCCCCTTCCCTCGGCCGTCGCCTCCCTCGTCTTCGAACCCCTCGGCCTCGAGCGCACAACCTATGTCAAGCCCTGCCGCGCGCCCGGCGCCGGCGCCGTGGCCGCCACCGAGTTCGGGAACCGCGTCGAGCGCGGCATGGTCGCGGCGCTCGGCCTCTCCTTCGAGGCTTGGCGCGACGAGTCGTCGGCGATCCTGGGCGAGAGCGACGACGGCAATTGCCACTATTTTTTCGGCGGCGCCGCCGGCCACGCGGGAATCTTCTCCGACGCCCGCGACCTCTGTCGCCTTGGACGCCTCTATCTCGACGGGGGAAGGGTCGACGGAAGCGCCTATCTCGCCCCCGGCCTCGCGGAGGAGGCCTTGCGCGACCACGGCGGCGGACGGGGCCTCGGCTTCCAGCTCGGGGCGAACTACCCCTCGGGCGGCGCAGGCCACACCGGCTTCACCGGCACCTACCTGCACGTGAATCCCGGCGCGGGCCTCGTCATCGCCTTCCTCGCGAACCGCCTCCACGTGCCCGAGCCGCGCGACCTCAATCCCTTCCGGCGCGAGCTCTCCGAACTCGTCCTCGCGGCCTTCGGACGCTAGCGCCGCGAAGCCTCGTAGACCCTCTCGAGCTGCCCGGCCGCCGCGGCCGGTCCGTCTTCCCGCCGCAGGGCCGCCGCCAGGGACTCGGCCCGCTTCCGGATCGCGGGATTCTCGACGGCCTCCCGGAGGGCCGCGGCGAAGGCTTTCGCCGTGAAGCGTTTGATGGGAATGGGCCGGGGCCCCGCCCCGAGCTCGTAGACCCGCTTGCCCCAGAAGGGCTGGTCGCCGCCGAAGGGCACGACGAGGGTGGGCGCGCCCGCCCGGAGGCCCGCCGCCACGGTACCGGCGCCGCCGTGATGGACGACGGCCGCGACCCGCTCGAAGAGCCAGCCGTGGGGCACGAAGCCCGCTTGGTGGATGGTCGCGGGCAAGCTAATCCCCTCGAGGCCACCCCAGCCCGAGGAGAGCACCGCCCTGGCTCCGGCCAACTCGAGCCCCTCGACGACCTCCTCGAGGAGCCGCTTGAAGTCGCCGCCCACCATGCTGCCAAAGCCGACATAGACGGGCTCGGATCCCGTCGCGAGGAAATCGGCGAGGGCGGGATCCGGCGTGAAATCATCGCCTTCGTCCGCGAACCAGAAACCGGTAAGGTGGATATGGCTTCCCCAATCGGCCGGCTTCGGCACGACCGCCTCGCTGAAGGCGTAGAGGGTCGGAACGGGGGAACCGTCCGCCGTCCGGTGGTAGGGAAATTCGAGCGGGGCGATCGGAGGGAGCCCCATGGACAAGCGCCAGCCGTTGAGGCGACGCCGCGTGAAACGGCTCCAGAGGAGGTCGCCGGCCGCGTAGGTGAAGCGGTTGTAGGCGGGAATCCGGCCGAGGTCGGGGGTCGTCATGGCGGGGAACTCCCGCGTCGCGTCGATCGGCACGAACATCATGCGGACGCAGGGGACCCCTTTCGCCCGGGCGGCGTGATGGGCGACACCGCCAAGGACGCTGTAGGCGACGAGGTCCGTGTCCTCGCAGGCCCGCTCTATATCGCGCAGGAACTCGTCCCGCACCGGATCGAGGAGCGACTCGAGCCCCTTGAAGTACTCGAGCGGCTTCACGTCCCGGCCGATGAGCCGCTCGATGACCGCCTTGGCGTCCCCCGCGAGCCTCAGGTACTCGAGCCCCGCCCCCTCGACATAGTCCCCGAAGCCCTCCAGGGCCGCGATACGCACCCGATGCCCGCGCCGCTTAAGTTCCTTTCCCAATACCGCGCAAGGCTGCACGTCGCCGTGCGATCCGATGGTGATCAAGGTCACGACCATGGGCCACTCCTCCGACCCGCTCATGCGGGCGGAACGACAGTATGCATGCCCAGGCCGCGCCGATCCAGAATCGCGCGATTTTAGTTAGAAAGTACTTACTATGAACATTAACTTCCGCGCCGCCACTCGCAAATGCCGCGCCGCCGCTCCGAAGTACCGCGCCGCCGCTCGCAAGTACCGCGCCGCCGCTCGCAAGTACCGCGCCGCCGCTCGCAAGTGCCGCGCCGCCACTCGGAAGTGCCGCGCCGCCACTCGGAAGTGCCGCGCCGCCACTCACAAGCGCCGCTCCGCCACTCG
>DAINBW010000025.1:0-4828 GCA_036732745.1 Spirochaetales bacterium
TTTTCGGTGGCGCCCCGGCCCATGTGCCGGACATCGCGGTCCGGGAAGGGCGAGCAGCCGCCGAGCCCGAAGCCCAGTGCCCAGCGCACGCGCCGTCCCGTGTCGCCGTCGGGGCCGTCGTAGCGGAGTTCCGTCGCGCGCGCCACCGCGGCGGAGGAGAGGAAGCGGCGCCCTTCCCGCTCGCCGCCCGCGCGCAGCATGTCGTAGAACAGGGCCAGGTCATGCGCGCTCGCGTTGAGCGACGCCGCCGGAAGGTAGGCTCTCCGGTGGAGCGGATTGGAAAAGACCCGCGCGGGCGCCTTTTGCCCGGGATCGGCCGTGGAGATCCGCGAGGCGCGGAAATAGGATCGGAACGGCAGCCCCGCGGAGCTGTCCCGCATGCCGAGGGGTTCGAGGAAGGCCTCTTCGAGGTAGCGGGCCGCGCTCCGCCCCGAGACCCGCCTGATCACTTCGCCGAGCGCAAAGCCGGCGCTGAAGGCGTGATAGACGACCCTGGCTCCCGGCTCGTGGACCGGGGCCATGGCGGCCGCGCGCCGCGCGCCGCCGCCCGGGACGAGCCAGGCCAGGAGGTCGGCGACTTTCGCCGCGCTGGGAATGCCGGCCTGGTGGAGGAGCAGGTGGCCGACGGTGACGCCGCCCTTGCCGCGGGCCGCGAAGGCCGGCCAATACTCCGCCACGGGAGCGTCCAGGGCCAGGGCACCCTCGTCGGCGAGCTTGTGGACACAGGCCGCGGTGAAGGCCTTGGTCGCGGAGAAGACCATGAACGGCGTATGGCGCGTTATGCGGCGCCGATGGCGGGCGTCGGCGAAGCCGCCCTGGCGCTCCAGGACGACCTTGCCGCAGAGCATCACGCAGAGCTGCGCGCCGTCGTGGAGGCCGCGCTCTAGCTGGGCGTCGAAGACCTCCGCCGCGCGCCCGAAACCGGGGGCCGTCAGGCCGGGCTCCTCGGTCACGCGGCAGTTCCTTCCGCCCTTCCCGCCGCCTTCACCTCGCCCGTCCGGACGCCGGCGAGGCAAAGGAAGGAGAGGAGGAAAAAGACCGGGCAGACGATGAAGATGACGCCGTAGTCGCGGCCGGCGAGGTCGATGATGCGGCCGTTGAGGATCGGGCCGAGAGTGCCGGCGAGCGTCGTCGCGATGAAATAGAGGCCGGAGAAGGTCCCCATGAGCTCCTCGGAGGTGGAGGTGTCGAGGATCATGGGCAGGCAGTTGATGTTCACGAGGGCCCAGCCGAAGCCGCCGACGAAGAGCATGGCGACGACCATGGGCAGGCTGGGGAAGGCCCAGATCGCGACGAGGACGGCGCCGAAGACCAGGAGCCCCGCGGCGACGGCGCGTTTCCTTCCGAAGCGGCGCGCGATGGCGCTGCTCGGGAGGGCGAAGATCAGGAAGGACACGTAGGACACCGCGAGGAGGAGGGCGGCCATCGAGGGCTTGACGCCGAGCTTGGTCACCGCGAAAGAGGAGAAGAAGGTCTCGAGCGCCATGTAGCCGACCATGTAGAAGAGCACGGTCAGGATGAGGAGCGCGAGGCTCTTCTTGTTCGTGGCGGGCACTTCCTTCAGCTTGGCGAAGACCTTGAGTCCGCCCGTGGACTCCGCGGCCTCCGTCAGGATCTTCGGCTCCTTGACCTTGAGGAAGAGGACGAGGACCGCCAGCGAGGTAGCCACCGCGCCGAACCAGAAGGGAAGCGGCTCGTAGAGGCCGAAGAGCGCTCCGCCGATCACGAAGGCGAGAATGCCGCCGATGCCCGACATGATGTTGATCACGGCGTTGGCCTGCGAGCGGAGCGGTGAGGGGAATAGGTCTGGCATGAGGGCGAACATGGGCGTGCGCCAGAGGGCCATGCAGAGGACCATGAGGAGGGCTGCGCCCATCGTGAGCGCGAAGGGCAGCGAGAGCGCCTCGACCCGGCCCGAAAGTTCGGCGGGGATGAGCGCGGGACCGAGGGGAATGAGGGCGAAGGCGATGGCCGAGAGGGGCGCGAAAAGGAGGATGTAGGGCATCCGCCGGCCTATCCGTGTCGTGGTCCTGTCGCTGATCGGCCCCATGACGGGCTGGATGAAGAAGGCGGCGATGTTGTCCAGGGTCATGATGACGCCGGTGATCGTCGCGGACAGGCCAAAGCCCTTCGTGGCGAGTTTCGTGCCGAAGTTGGCGCCTCCCGCCTGGAGGAAGATCGGCATGTAGGTGTTGTAGATCATCCACATGAGTTGGGCGCCAAAGAGGCCAAAGCCGAGAAGGAAGGCCTTTTTATAATAGGCCTTGTCCATGGTGACGCCAGGTTTCTCCTGCGCTGTTCCGTCCTGCTTCATCAAGCCGCCCCCCTCCTGCGTGTTCTTTCTTTCGGTAACTAAGTAAATAGGTGATAGCATGAGTCGACAGGGTTGTCAATTAAAAGAACGGCGCTTGAGGACCTTCGCGCGAACGGCCAAGACCGTCGCGGACGGGCATTGCGCAAATGCTCTGTCCCGGACGCGCGGATTCGCGGCCACCGCCCGCCGCTTCTTGACCGCTCCCGGCGGCGCGCCTATCATGCCGCCATGCGTCACCTCCTCCCGCTTGCCGCGATCGCGGCCTGCGTTTCCTGGCCGCTCGCGGCCCTCGAACCGGAAGACCTCCGCCTTGGCATGACCGAGCTTGAGGCAGCTTCGGTGTTCACGAGCCTCCGCTCCTGCGCCAACTATATCCTCGAGGAAGCGCCGGGTTCACTCGCTTGGGACGCCAAGCTTTTCGGACGCGACGCCCGCGCCGAAGTTTCCTTCGTCGAAGGGCGCGCGGCCTCAGTCCTCGTCCGCGTTTTCCTGGCGGCCGGCGACGACGGAGCTTCGCTCTACGATCAGCTCGTCGGGGATAAGGAACGGGCGCTCGGACTCCCAAGCCGCCGCGGGCGGGACCTCGTCGAATGGAGCCGGGACGGCGCGGTGACGGCCATCGAGCGCGACCCCCGGCCGACCGGGGGCGAAATCAGGATCGCCCATCGCCTGTTGAAGCCCCAAGGCTCCGCGGACCTGGCCGCTCCCCCCTTTTCGTCCGCGAGGGGGGAGTAGCCGACGGCCTCGATCCCTATGGCGTCGCCAAGGGAGGATTGCCCGACATCACGAGCATGAGGTTGAAGTCGTAGATAAGCGCGGCCCCGAAGGAGACGGGGTCGGCGTCGTAGTCGGGCGGGGTCAGGATTTGGCAATGCCCGAAATACGGAATGACCGTCGTCCGCAGGAAGGCGTCGCTCCCGGCGGCCGCGGCCATGGCCGCATAGGCCGCGGCGTGGGCGGCCGGCACGATCGGGTCGCGCTCGGTATGCAGGATGACGACGGGAATCGAGAGCCTTCCCGTGGGCTCATACCAGCGTTCGAGGTAGTTGGCCGCGGCGACCGAGGAAGAAAGGCGCTCGACGCCGGCGAGCGGCCCGAACCCCGGAACGTAATAGACATCCTGGGTGGTGTCGATGGGCATGTACTCATGGGTCCTGCCCAGCAAGTCTTCCGTGGCGTGGATGTTGTACCAAAGCCCGCCCGCGACCGTGATCGCGAGTTCGGGAACGAAGGCGCCGGAAGAGAGCATCGAAGGCGACCAGTTGAACATGGGCAGGCCGTTGACCGTCGTCGTCGCCATCAGGAGCGCCTCGGGAAGGGGCGGAGGACTCATCTGGAACAGGGCTAGGAGCAACGGCGCCACCGCCTGCGTGAATTCCGGCGCTCCTTGGCTCATGAACGGGGAACCGGTCGGATGGGCGTCAGTCGCGCTCGGGCCGAGGGCCTCGGCGAGATCGAGCGCGAGCGGGGCGAGCGGCTTCAAGGGCAGCAACCCGGGCGGGACCAGCACATCGGGAATCCCCGCCAATCCGGCGATGACGGCGAGCTCGTCGCGGAAGAAACTGTCGAACAGTAGCCGGAGGTTGTAGATGTACTTCACCTCCATCCGCGCGCCGCCCAGCGGGCCGCCGACGCATAGCGCCCCGGCGAACAGCTCAGGGTTCTTTTCGGCCAGCATGAGCGAAATCAGCGATCCCTCCGAGGCGCCGACGAGGTAGACCTTGCCCGGCTCGCCGTAGGTTTCGCCGAAGTACCCGCTCAGTTGCCGAATCCTGATCGCGCCATCTTTCACCGCCCAGCCGTTTTCCGAGTAGCTGGAATGCGCGATGGCGTACCCGTTGGCGAGCAAGAGTCCCCGCATGCTCTCGATGTCGTCGGTCAGGGCCAGGGGCAAGGCGGGATCCGTATAGCCGTGGGCGTACACGACCAGGCAGTTGTTCCAGGCCGCGGCCGCCGGTTTCCAGAGCTCGTACAGGGCGCCCGGTCCCAACCTGCCCTTTTCGTGGATCGTTCCGTAGGCGTCGGTTTCCCGCAGGGTTACGGCGCGGGCGTCGCTACCCTCGCCAAGACCGTCGGACAGGACGATCGGATTCCGGCAACCGCCCGCCAGCGCGAGCGACAGCGCGATCAAAACCAATAATACGCTTTTTTTCTTCATGACCTCCTCCTGAATAGGGAAACTCGCCGAACTCCGAAAGGTGGCGTCCCTTGCCGGATCGATCGGCCGATCGCCTTGACCAAGCCATGGGGCCAAGCCAAGTCCCGAGTTGTCGTTGAAGAATGTCAGACTGGTTCCGCAAGCCGAAGCACCTGGTTTTTGCGCCCGCACATTCTCCCGAAGCGTTTCTGGAACCTCCCTATGTTATATTTTACTTACAATCTATTGACTACTTGGGCCGATCGGCTCCGCAATGCCCCAAGTTCTTGCGGGGCCTTGCGATGATTTTTCACGATTTCTATTGACAGATTTTGCCGCTTCGCTTGAGTCCGATTACCACTTTTCGGTGCCGCGGG
>DAINBW010000025.1:4928-12927 GCA_036732745.1 Spirochaetales bacterium
CAGGATCCGGTCGCCGCGGGCAGGATCCGGTCGCCGCGGGCAGGATCCGGTCGCCGCGGGCAGGATCCGGTCGCCTCGGGGCGGGACGCGGCGAACTTCGGGCTGGAGCCATGCCGCCCCTATCGGTTTCCCCTGCCAAAGTTTTTTCCCCTGGCGGAACCGCCGCCCTCCCTTGAACGACTAACGGTATACTCCCGCCGCGGACTCTTCCGAAGCAAGTCCGGCGGCGTGAGCGTTGAAGGAGGATCAATGCCGCACTTCGCTCGAAGGGCCCGCGCCGCCCTCGTAGCGCTTTCCCTCGGCTTGGCGACCACCGCGGCCGCGGAGGGCCTTCCATCCCTATGGATGACCGACCTTCCGGGAGGACAGCCCAACGACATCGACGCCATTGTCGCCCAAGCCCTCGCGAGCTCGGGACAGTCGCTCCTCCGGCCCGTCCCGGACGGACTCTTCCTGCGGCGGGTCCATCTCGACCTGCTCGGAACCTTGCCGACGGTCGCGGAGCAGGACGCATTCCTGGCCGACACCGCGCCTGACAAGCGCGCGCGGCTCGTGGAGGGGCTTTTTTCACGGCCGGAATTCGCGGACTACCTAGCGCTCAAATGGGGCGACATCCTCCGCGTCAAATCCGAGTACCCTTCCAACCTCTGGCCGAATGCCGTCCAGGCCTATCACCAGTGGATCCGCGAGGCGATGCGGACGAACCTGCCTTACGACCGCTTCGCGCGGGAGCTCCTCACGGCCTCGGGCAGCAATGTCCGGGATCCCGCGGTCAACTTTTTCCGGGCCATGCCGACGCGCGACCCGGAATCCATCGCCAAGGCGGTCTCGGTCACCTTCCTCGGCAGGCGGCTCGAGTCTTTCGCCCCCGCGAGCGTCGAGGACTTCAAACGCTTTTTCGCGCGCCTGTCCTGGAAGCGCACGATGGAATGGAAAGAGGAGATTGTCCATTTCAATCCCCTCGGCCCCGGCTTCTCCGCCGTGGGCGCGGCGGTGACCGTCCCCTATCGTTTCCCCGACGGCTCCGCGATCGAAGCCCCCGCCGCCATCGACCCTCGCGCGCTTTTCGCCGACTGGCTCGTCGCCCCGGAGAACCCTTTTTTCGCCAAGGCCGCCGCGAACCGCGTCTGGGCCTGGCTAATGGGGAACGGAATCTACCGCCCGGTCGACGGCGGCGGGCCGGAAAATCCGGGCGACTGCCCCGAGCTCCTCGACCTGCTCGCGCGGCGATTCGTCGAATCCGGCTACGACCTCCGCGCCCTCTATCGGCTCGTGCTCCTCTCACGCTGCTACGCCCAGACCGCCGTCGGTCCCGCCGAACCGGCATTCGCGCGATATGCGGTACGACGGCTGGACGCCGAGGTCCTCGCAGACGCCCTCGGCCGGGCCGCGGGCGCGGGCGAGCGCTACGTGAGCCCTATCCCCGAGCCCTTCACCTACGTGCCGGAGGAAAACCGGAGCATCTCCCTGCCGGACGGCAGCGTCACGAGCGCATTTCTCGTCAAATTCGGCAGGCCGGCGCGCGATTCGGGCCTTGAGAGTGAAAGGAACAACGAGGTCGGCGTCGACCAGAAGCTCTATCTGCTCAACTCGACGGCCTTGCGGCAAAGGATCGATCGAAGCCCCCTCCTCGCGGAAGTTTTCGAGAAGGCGAAAAAGGACGGCAACGCGGCGCTGACCCACCTGTACCGCTCCCTGCTCGGGCGGACGCCGACCGCCGCCGAACGGGATATCGTGAAGGCGCACCTGAAAAACAAGACGGTCGGTCCGCGGCAAGCCTACGGCGACATCGTCTGGGCGCTGGTCAACAGCGCTGAATTCCTCTTCCGGCATTGATCGAAACGCAAAGGAAGCGACATGAACAGCATGACCATCATCCGCGATCGGTTCGCGCCGGTTTGCGCCGCGTGTCTCCCCGTCGCACATCGCGCCGCCGCGCGTCTCCCCGTCGCACATCGCCCGGCCGCGCGCATCGCCGGCTTCGCGCTTCTCGGCGCCTTCGCCGCCTTGGCCGCGGTCCCCCTCGCGGCCGCGCCGGCGCCCGCGGCCGCGCCGGCGCCCGCGCGGATCACGGAAAAGGCGCCGGCCAAGGCGGTGATCCAGATCTGGATGTGGGGCGGGCCATCCCAGCTCGACACCTTCGATCCCAAGCCGGGAGCCGGTCGCGACTTCACCGGGCCCTACGAGCGGAGCATTCCGACGAAGGTGCCGGGCATTGAAATCGGGCAAAAGCTGCCCCTCCTGGCCGCGATGGCCGACCGCTACGCGATCGTCCGGTCGATGACCCACGGCAGCAACGCACACGAGACGGCCTCCTACATGATGCAGACGGGACGGGAACCCGGCGGCGGACTCGTCTATCCCTCCCTCGGCGCCATCGTGGCGCGCTTCAAGGGCTATGAAGCCGGCTATACGGGCAAGATCCCGCCCTATGTCGTCATCGCCGAAAGCCAGGGGCGCTTCTCGGAGGAAGGCTTCCTCGGCCCTTCCTGCAAGCCCTTCGTAACGGGCGGCGATCCCTCCCGGCCGGTTTTCGCCGTCGAGGGGCTCGTGGCCGAAGGAGTCGACGACCGGATACTGGCCGAGCGCCGCGCCCTCCTCGACAGCCTCGACGGTTTGGGAACGGCGTTGGCCGACCATCCGGCGCTGCGCCGCGCGGAAGAAAGCGAGGCCGAGGCCTGGTCTATGATGGGCGGAGAGGCGAAGCGGGTCTTCGACCTTTCGCTCGAAAGCGAAGCGACGCGCGAACGCTACGGCAGGAACTTCTTCGGCCAGGCTTGCCTGGCCGCCCGCCGCCTCGTCGAAGCCGGCGTTCCCTATGTCACCATCAACTACAAGGGCTGGGACACGCACAAGGATCATTTCGGCGTCATGGACCGGAACGCGGGGGAACTCGACGCGGGACTCTCGGCCCTCCTCGCCGACCTCGAAAGCCGAGGACTCCTGGATTCCACCATCGTGTGGTGGGGCGGGGAGTTCGGCAGGACGCCGAAGGTCGCTTGGGAAGCGCCCTGGAACGGGGGCAGGGGCCATCACGGCGCCGTCTTCTCCGCCCTCCTCGCGGGCGGCGGCTTCCGAGGCGGCGTCGTCGTGGGCGCGAGCGACGCCCGGGGTGAGACCGTCGCGTCGAGGCCCGTCTATCCGCGGGATTTCCTCGGCACGATCCTGGAAAGGCTCGGCATCGATCCGGAGGGGCCCTTGCCGAATCCCCTGGGTCTCGATCTCAAGGTCATGCCCGCGTCGGGCTCGGAACCGGGCCGCGGCCGGCTCAAGGAGATCATGTAACATGCGCGCCTCCACTAAACTCGCGTTCTTTTTCGGCTTGCTCGCCGCCGGCGCCGCTCCGCTCGCGGCCGAACCCTACATCGCCTATGTCTATCCGGCGGGCGCCCGCGCCGGCGAAAGCTGCACCGTCACGGTCGCCGGGCAGGACCTGAAGGCAAGCTCCTCCTTGCTCGTATCGGGCGGTGGCGTCTCGGCCAGCCTCGTCGGCTACGTGGGTCCGGGAGGCCCGCTCTCAAAGCTGCAGGAGGAAGAGCTCAAGGAACGATTGTCCGCCCTGCTGCGCAAGGGAAGCGCCCGCGAGGCCCCGGCCGCCGCGGCGGCTTCGCCATCCCCGAGCGCCCTGCCCGACTGGCCCGAGTTCCGCGACCTTGAAAAGCGCTCCAGGGAGGAGCTCACCGCCCTATTCGAAAAATACCTCGACCGGGAGAACCGCCCCAAACCGCCGATGAACGAAACGGCGACCTTCCGCCTCGACATCTCCCCAACCGCGCCGAAGGGCGCGCGGGAACTCCGCCTCGTCGCGGGCGCCGCCCTCTCCAACCCACTCGTCTTCGAGGTAGGCGCGCTTCCCGAGTTCCGCGAACCGGAGCGCTTTTCCCCGGGGGCGCCTGACTTCGCGGGAGGGCAGGCCAAGCCCCTCGTACCGCCCTTCGCGCGGAACGGCCAGCTCTTCCCGGGGGAAGTCGACAGCTTCGGCGTCCGGCTCGAGGCCGGCCAGGAGCTCGTTTTCGACGTGTCCGCGCGGAGCCTCCTGCCCTATCTGGCGGACGCGGTTCCCGGCTGGATCCAGCCCGTCCTGGAGCTGGCGGACGAGGCGGGCCGGGAACTCGCGCGGGCCGACGACGATGGCCGGAATCCCGATCCGACGCTGCGCTTCACGGCTCCCCGCGAAGGCGTCTACCGGCTGTCGATCCGCGACGCCCTTTACCGCGGGCGCCATGATTTCGTCTATCGCGTCGTCGCGACCTCCGCTCCTGTCGGCGCCGCGCGGACCGCCGTGACGGGCGCCGCCGCGGCCGGCTTCGTCGAGCCCGCCGCGGCGTCCGCTCCCGGCGCCCCCTCGGCCTGGTCGGGTGTCCTAGGAGAAGCCTCCTTGGCCAGCGGGACAATCGCCGCTCCGGGCCGCGTCGACCTGCGCCGTTTCGAAGCCAAGGCCGGGGAGATCGCGGTCGCCGAAATCCGCGCGAGGCGGGAGGGCTCCCCCCTCGACGCCGTCCTCGGGCTCTACGACGCATCGGGCAAGCTTCTCGCGTCGAGCGACGACAGCGAAGACCGGGAGGACGCCCTGTCCACCCATCACGCCGATCCCTATCTGCGGTATGCGGTGAAAGTCGACGGGACCTACGTGGTCGCCGTGGCGGACGCCGAGGGGCGCGGCGGGCCGGATTACCGCTACGACCTGCGGCTGGGGCCGCCGCGGCCCGACTTCGCGGTTCTCTCCGATCGTTCGGCGATCAACCTGCCCGCCGGCGGGAGCGCCGTCTTCCAGGCCCTCGCCCTGCGCAAGGACGGCTGGCAAGGCGACATCGAGATCGTCCTGGTCGATCCGCCGCCGGGCTTCAGCCTGGAGGGCGGCCTCATCCCCGCGGGCCGCGAATCGGTGCGGATGACCCTGAGCCACTCGGGCAAGCCCGGCGGCGCCCCCCTGCCGATCAAGCTCGAGGCCCGAGCGCGGATCGGAGAAAGCATGGTCGTCCACCCGGTGACCCCCTGCGACAGGAGGATGCAGGCATTCGCCTATTACCACTATGTGCCGGCGGCCGGTTTCCATGCCGGCTTCCTGGGCGGACGCGGCAAGACGGGACAAACGCGCGTCGAACCGGCCTCAGCCCTGCGGCTCCAGGTCGGAGGGAGCGGCAGGATCGGACTCTCCGTGCCGGCGGTCAAGGCCGCGATAAAGACGGCGGGCGGGCTTTCCGCCGCCGCGGCCGGGTATTCCATCAAGGCCGAGCTTGTGGATCCGCCCCCGGGAATCCGGCTTTCGGATGCCCGGTTAGAGGACAGCGGCTTGAGCCTGCTCGTCTCGGCGGACGCGGAAGCGGCCGGTTGCGAGGACAACCTCATCCTCCGCCTCACCCTGGTTCCGTCAGCGGCTTCTTCGACTCCTTCCCTGAAGCCGATCGAGCTGGGCCTGGCGCCGGCCATTCGGATCGGCGTGGCCGCGCCCTGAGCGGTTCCCGTCCGCGCCCGGCATGCCCGAGTTCCGCGCTTGGGCGGCCGTGGCCCGGCGGGATGCCCGCCTTAAGGCCTTGGGCGGCTCCGCGCGGCGCCTAAGGCCGGGCCCGCGACGGGGCCGGCTCGCGGGGGAAAAGGATCCGGAAGCTCGTCCCCCCGTCCACGGCGATCCGCAACTCGCCCCCGAGCTGTTCCGTGAGGAGCCGAACCAGGCTCAGACTCAGATAGCCGCGCTCGCGCTCCCGGTAGTCGGCGGGCAGGCCGATCCCGTCGTCCTCGACGCCAAGCTCGCAGCGGCCTTCGTCCGCATCCCGCAGGAGGACGCGGATCGTCCCCCCGGCCCCCCGCGGGAAGGCATGGGCGAAGGCGCCGCCGATAAGCTCGTTGAGGATGAGCGCGCGGGGCAAGGCCGTGTTCACGTTCAGCTCCATGCAATCGACGCTCGTCTCGAGACGGATCCGCCCGCTTTCGGGATGGCTCGAGCGGAGCCGCGCCGCGAGTTCCTCGACAAATCCGCCCATGTCGACGCAGGCGAAATCCCGGGATCGGTACAACTCGTCATGGGCCATGGGCATCGCCATGATGCGGTCCTGGCTGGTGTGGAAGGCGGCGAGAGCCTCTTCGGGATTCTTGCTCCGCAGGGCCTGCAGCCCGAGCAGGCTCGAAATCACGTTCAGGTTGTTCTTGACGCGATGGTGCACTTCCCGCAAGAGGACGTCCTTTTCCTCCAGGCTGCGCCGGAGCTCGTCCTCGCCCCGTTTCCGCTCGGTGACGTCGACGTGCGTGCCGACGAGCCGGAGCGCCCGTCCCGCCGCGTCGCGGGCGACGCACTTGCCGCGGGAGTAGATCCAGCGCCAGCTCCCGTCCTTGGCCTTCATGCGGAACTCGGCCTCCAGGTGGTCGCCGGGACCCTCGATGCAGGCCCGATTCGCCGCCAGCGCGCGCGCGAGGTCGTCGGGATGCACCAGGTCCTTCCAGGCTTCCCCGTTCGTGGGAAATTCCCCGGGCGCGTAGCCGAGCATCGCGAAGTAGGCCGGGCCGCAATAGGCGGCGTCGGTCTTCGCGTCCCAATCCCAGATGCCGTCGTTCGTGGCCTCCATGCTGCGCTTGGAACGCTCTTCGCTTTCCCGCAGGGTCGCCAGCATCCGCCGGGAGTTGACCTGGTCCGAAAGTATCTTGCCGGCCAGGATCATCGCGAGGGGGTAGAGGATCGACGGCGGGCGAGGAGGCCGGTCGCCATGCCCGCCCCGCCGAGCGAGACGCGGTACGCCATCGGGAAGGCGACGGCGGGCAAGGCCGCCCATGGGCCGAAGAACAGCGCGCACAGGCTCACCATCACCGAGCGCCCGTCGAAAATGAGTCCCGGCCCCAAGATCAGGGGCCGGAGCATGCCGAGGAGGGCGGCGGTTCCGAAAAGCGCGCCCTGGGCCAGGGCGCCCGAGCGGCTCGTCCCCGGGAGCCGCTTGTCGATGAAGCCGGACAGCACGCTCAGGGCCACGAGCAGGCTGAGGTTGAGGACGAGATCGACATACGGCAGGATCTGTTGCATCGTTTCCCCGTGGCGCGGCCCCGCGCGCGGGCGCCCGTCGAGAAAATCCTAGCGCATGGGGCTTCCCCGGTCAAACAGTCAGGCTTTTCCCTTGCCCCGCGGCGGCGTCCGGCTCTCGCCGAAATACTTTTCGCTTCGGTAGCGGAGCCAGACGCGGAGGACCTGCGGCACCTCCTCCTTCTGCTCCTTGCTCAGCGTTCCGTAGAGCTCGAGGGCCCGTTCGCGCTCAAGGCGGCATGCGGCGTTGTTGTGGGCGTCCCAATACCCGCGCGCGACGCGTATCCGCCGGCACACTTCCTTCACGAGCTCCGCCCCCTCGAATCGCCCATCGTGCCCGTCCTTCGCCATGCATCCCTCCCGAACCAGGTTCCGCGCCCGCGGCGCGGCGCCGGCCACCCGCGACGAAACGCGCCGCTTTCCGCTATACTTCGAGGCGTCATGGAGAGCCCCGCCGAACTCGTCGCCCGCATCCCCTTGAGCGCCACCGCCGCCGCGGGCGTGGCGGAAAGCCGCGCCGCCGTGGACGAAGCGCTGCGCGGCGGGTCGGGGCGCTTCCTCGTCCTCGTCGGCCCCTGCTCCATCCACGATCCCGCGGCCGCCCTGGAGTTCGGCCGCCGGCTCCGCGGCCTCGCGGACCGGCTCAGGCCGGGCGGCGTCCTCCTCGCGATGCGCGCCTACGTGGAAAAATCCCGCACGGCCCTTGGCTGGCGCGGCCTCGCCGAAGAGCCGGGCATCGACGGCCGCCGCGATCCGGAGGCCGGCGCCGAGGCCGCCCGCCGCGTCCTCGTGGCCCTGGCCGAACTCGGGCTCCCCCTCGCGGCGGAGATCGTCTCCCCCTACCTCTGGCGCTATTGGGCGGATTGCCTTTCCTGGTCCGCCATCGGGGCCCGCGGCGTGGAGGCCCAGGCCCTGCGGGAAACCGCGGCGGCCCTGCCCTTCCCCTGCGGCTTCAAGAACGACCTCGCCGGCTCCCACGATTCGGCCCTGGCC
>DAINBW010000026.1:0-12459 GCA_036732745.1 Spirochaetales bacterium
CGAAACGTCGACCATCCGGGCCTTGCCGCCCTCGTCGACGTGGCTGAGCTTGCTTTCCACCATCATCCTCCGATTTGCCCGACCGCCAAGCCGGCGCAGGTCAGCCCGCGCGCGGGCTTCAGGGAAACGGCCTCGCGGAGGCTTCCCTCGATGTCGCTCCAATCCACGGGCACCGCGATCTCGCCGTGGAGGCAGGGACGCAGGGTGCCGTCCGCCAGGAGGCGGAGCCGGTCGCAGTTCCCGCACTTCGGCGGCCGCTCGTAGTCACCGCCGTCGCGTTTCTCCTCGGCCAGGCTGTAGCGGGCGATGAACTGGATGTCCGCGCCGACCTCGGCGGCGTAGGCCCTAAGGGCCTCGTGCTCACCGGGAAGCGCGTCCTCCAGGGCGACGGCGTTCAGCTTGACGGGAAGGCCCGCGGCGAGGGCCGCGTCGACGCCGGCCAGGGCGTCCGCCAGCCGGCCGCCGCGCGTCAAGGCGGCGTAACGCCCCGGATCGAGGGTATCGAGCGACACGTTGACCGAATCGAGGCCGCGGTCCTTGAGCTCCGCCGCGACGGGCGCGAGGAGGGTCCCGTTGGTCGTCATCGCGAGCTTCTCGATCCCCGGCGCGGCCGCGAGCATCGAGACGAGCGCGGGAAGGTCCTTCCGCGCCAGGGGCTCGCCGCCCGTCAGGCGGATCTTCCGGAAGCCCAGCCGCGCGGCGGCCTCGACAACGAGCGTTATGCGCTCGAACGACAGCACGTCCTCGTGCCGCAGGAGGGGCACGCCCTCCGCCGGCATGCAGTAGACGCAGCGCAGGTTGCAGCGGTCGGTGACCGAAACGCGGAGGTACTTGACCTCACGCCCGTAGGAGTCGCGCATCGACGATCGATCCCTCCTCGATCCGCTCGCGGCCGAGCTCCATGCGGAGGAGGCAGTCCGCCTCCGCGAGGACGTTGAGCATGGACGAGCCGTGGTAGCCGAGCGGCCGCACGGACTGGTCCCCGGACTGGTCCCCGGACTGGTCCCCGGACTGGTCCCCGGCTCCGGCTCCGGCTTCGCCGAGGGCGCCCCGCTCGAGCCGGGCGGGCAGGAACTCCACGCGATCGGAGCCGCGCCGGGATAGCGGCGCGGCCAGCCGGGCCCGGACGACGCGCGGCGTGAAGGCGATGCCCATGCGCGCGGCCAGGTGGGGCCGCGCCAGCACCTCGAAGTTGACGAAGGTGGAGACCGGGTTCCCCGGCAGGCCGAAGGCGGCCTTGGCGCCGCGGCGGCCGAAGTAGGTGGGCTTGCCGGGGCGCATGGCGAGGTTGTGGAACACGCGTTCGACCCCGAGCGCCTCGAGGGCGCGCGGCACGTAGTCGAAGTCGCCCATGGAGACGCCGCCGGAGACGAGGACGACGTCGCACTCGTCCAGGGCGCGCTCGAGCAGGGCCTCCAAGGCGCCGGGCTCGTCGCGGACGACGCCGTAGAAGCGCGCCTCGCAGCCGGCGGCGCGGGCCTGCGCGGCCAGCTGGGGCCCGTTCGAGTCGTAGATGGCGGCCGGACCGAGGGGCGTCCCGGGGGAACGCAGCTCGTCGCCCGTGGACACGACGCCGACGAGGGGGCGGCGCGCGACCTCGACCTCGCCGTAGCCGGAGGCGGCCAGGATGCCGATGTCCTGCGGCTCGAGGAGGCGCGGGGAAAGGAGGGGCTCGCCGGCGCGGAGGTTCTCGCCGCGGCGGATCACGTTGGAGACGCCCTCGGGCTTGAGGAATCGGACCAAGACCGCGCCGTCGGCGGCCTTGCCCGCCTCTTCGGTCCATTCGACGCGTTGCACGGCGGAGGCCCCGGGCGGGATGGGCGCGCCGGTCATGATCCGGGAGCACTCGCCGGGCCCGAGCGCGCGCGCGGAGGTGGCGCCGGCGGCGACGGCGGACACCACGCGGTACAGCTCCGCGGGCTTCGAGGCGTCGTGGGCGAAGCCGTCCATCGCGGACTTGTCGAAGGGCGGCTGGTCGACGAGGGCGGGCAAGGCCTTCGGCAGGGCGCGGCCCAGGGCCTCCCCGAGGCCCACGAGCTCGAGGACCGGCGGCGGGGCCGCGTGGAGGACCAGGCGCAGGGCCTCGTCGGGATGCAGGGCTTCGGTCGGCATGTTACTCCCTTCGGTCCGCGACGACGGCGCCCGCCTCGAGGACGAGAGTCCGCGTGGCGAGGGCCGCGGCGAGGGCCGGGTCATGGCTGGAGAAGACGATGGTCGCGCCGGCCGCCGCGCGGGCGCGGAGCGCGGCCAGGACGAGGGCGGCGCTGGCGGCGTCGGCGCTGGCGGTGGGTTCGTCGAGGAGGAGGACGTCGGCGCCCGCGGCGAGCGCGCGGGCCAGGGCGACGCGCTGGGCCTCGCCGCCGGAGAGCTCGCGGTGGCCGCGCCGCTCGTAGCCCGCGAGGCCCAGGAGGGAAAGGGCCTCCGCGACGCCGGCCGCCGCCTCGCGGCGCGCGATGCCGCGCGCCCCGGCGCCGTAGTACAGGTTGTACGACACCGATCCGGCCAGGATGTAGGGCGACTGGTGGAGGTAGACGCTGCGCCGGCGGAGCGCGCGCGAGGCGCGGAGCTCCTCGCCTTGGAAGAGGATGCGGCCGGCGGCCGGACGAATGAGGCCGTTCAGCGCCTTGAGGAGGCTCGTCTTGCCCGAGCCGTTCGGCCCGAGGAGGGCCACGACCTCGCCCTCCCCTATCTCGAGGCGTTCGGCCGCGAAGGCGGCGACGCGTTGGCCGGCGTCGTTCCGGTCGCGGCCGTTGCGGCCGTAGCGGAGCTCGAGGCCCTCGGCGCGGAAGAGGGGGACGCGGTTCCCGGCGGCGGCGCTCACGAAGCCTCCCGGGGCGCGAGGGCGTGGAGGGCCACGTTGACCGCGATCGCGACGGCGAGGAGGACGACGCCGAGGGAGACGGCGCGCTCGAACTCGCCCTTGGAGGCGTCGAGGGCGATGGCGGTGGTCATCGTGCGGGTGGAGAAGCGGATGTTGCCGCCGAGCATCATGGAGACGCCGACCTCGCCGGTGACGCGGCCGAAGGCGGCGACGACGGCCGCGACGAGGACCGCGCGGGTTTCATAGAGGGTCGAGAAGAGGCGCCGCCAGGGGCCGGCGCCCAGGGTGACGAGGGTCTCCCGGAAGCGGGGGTCGAGCTTGGCGAGCCCCGCCTGCGTGAGGGAGGCGACGACGGGGAAGGCCAGGAAGGCCTGGCCGAAGACGACGCCCCCCGAGGAGTACATCAGGTCGAGGAAGCCCAGGGGCCCCGACCGCGAAATGAGGGAGTAGGCGAGGAGGCCGATGACGACTGTCGGGAGAGCCATGAAGGCGTTGAGGAGGGCGACGAGGGTCCGCCGCCCCCGCCACTCCCGGACCCCGAGGGCGACGCCGACGGGGATGCCGGGAAGGAGGGCGAACAGGGTCGAGAAAAAAGAGAAGCGCAGGCTCCTCCAAACGATGCCCCAGGTTTCGGGATCGCCCGAGACCAGGAGGAAAAAGGCTTCCTTCAATCGGCCCTCTTACTTATACAGGTAGAAGCACTGCTCGCCTGAGATCTTGTAGGCGGCGATGAGCTCGCGGCCCTTGGGGCCGGTCATGAACTCCATGAGGGCCTTGGCGCCGGCGTAGTTGGAGCTCGGCCACTTGGCGGGATTCACGGTGATGATGCCGTAGGGGTTGAAGAGGACGGCGTCGCCCTGGGAGAGGATCTTGAGGGTGGACTTGTCCTTCATCGCGAGCCAGGTGGCGCGGTCGGCGATCGTATAGCCCTTCATCTGGTCGGCCATGATGATGACCTGGGACATGCCCTGGCCGGCTTCCTTGTACCAGGCGGCGCCGACGGGATTCACGCCGGAGGCCTTCCAGACCTCGAGCTCCTTCACGTGGGTGCCGGACTTGTCGCCGCGGGAGACGAAGGAGGCGTCGGACTTGGCGATGAGGGAAAGGGCCTCCGTCGCGGTCTTGGCCTTGGCGACGCCGGCGGGGTCGGCGGCGGGCCCGAGGACGATGAAGTCGTTGTACATGACGTCCTTGCGGTCGGCGCCGAAACCGGCGGCCATGAAGGCGTCCTCCAGGGCGCGGGCGTGGACGAGGACGACGTCGCAATCGCCCTTCTCGCCGATCTTGAGGGAGGCGCCGGTGCCGACGGCGATCACCTCGACCTTGTACCCGGAATCCTTCTCGAAAACGGGGAGCATGTAGGCGAGGAGGCCGGACTGCTCGGTGCTCGTGGTCGTGGCGAGCTTGAGGCGGGGCGTCGCCGGAGTCTGCGCGAAGAGCGCGGAACCGAGGGCGAGCGCGAGGAGGAGCGAGACGAGTCGCTTCATGATTGACTCTCCTTTCCAAGTGCGGGAGGCGGCGCGGTTTCCCGCGCGACCCTTGGCCGCCCGGCCCGACGGGCGGGGGCCTCGACCGGCAATCCCTGCCCTTGAAGCGGGTTTAGGAGCGACGGCTCGGAGTGGCTGTAGAGTACACTTATAACCCGCGCCGGGTCAAGCGAGCGTTTATTATCGATACGAAGAAAAATGGAGAGTTTCGGCAGAAAAAAAGGCAAACCGCGACACGCGCGGCTTGCCTTCGATGCTTCGGCGGGAAGGACGGGGCTTGGATCAGGCGCCCTCGATATCCTCGGCCTTTTCCTCGGCGAAGATCACGCTGAGGAGGATGGAACCGCCGATCGCCGCGGCGATGACGGCCAGGGAGAGCCAGGCGTTGTGCTCGAAGAAACGGGAAACGGAGGGCACCGCGGTCAGGATCATCTTGGCGCCGATGAAGGCCAGGATGACGCTCACCCCGTGCTGGAGGTAGCGGAACTTGCCGAGGAGGCCCCGGAGCGCGAAGAACAGGGAGGCCAGGCCCATGACGGCGAAGACGTTGGAGGTGACCGCGATGAAATCCTCCTCGGCCCCGGTGAGGAGACTGCCGCCTTCCTTGACGACGCCGATGATCGCGGGGATGGAATCGAGGGCAAAGAGGACGTCGGTGGAGCCGATGACGAGGAAGACGAGGAAGAGCTTGGTGACGTGGAGCTTGCCCGAAGCGCGGGTGAAAAAGCGGGAGGGATCCGGATCGGGATCGACGCCGAAGAGCCGCGAGGCCGCCTTGTACAGGGCGTTGGACTCGGGATCGACGCGCTCCTCCTCGCCGGAAAAGGCCATCTTGTAGGCGGTCCAGAGGAGGATGCCGCCGAAGACGTAGAGGAGCCAATGGAAGGCCTCCACGAGCCCCATGCCCACGAGGATGAAGAGGACGCGGAGCACGATGGACAGGAGGATGCCGAGCTTGAGGAGGCGGGGCTGGCTCTTCGCGGAGACGCCCATCAGCGTGAAGATCATGATGAAGACGAAGAGATTGTCGATGGAGAGCGAGTATTCCGTGAAGTAGCCGGCCAGGTATTTGAGCGACATGATCGTGGCCGTGCGCTCGACGTGGCCCGGATCCTGCGGGTAGAACAGGAAGATGGCCAGGCCGTAGAGGAGGGCGACGCCGATCCAGAGCCCCGTCCAGCCGAGGGCGGTCTTGGGATTGAGCTCGCCCTTGCGGCTGCTCGTGACGAACATGTCGATGGTGAAGACAAGGACGTAGAGGCCCGCGAAAGCGAGCCAGAAGGCGAGATCGCTGCGCATGATGAAAAACCCCATTCCGTCCGCACTCTCGAGGAGACCCCGGGGGACGCGGGCGCTGATATATTAGTTATATCGATAGAAGCGTGTCGAGTGGTCGGCTTGCGAAATTCTCGCCGCGGGCCTCCCGGAATCCGTATCTTCTTCTTATGAGTGTCATCGCGAAGACGGTTCTCCTCGTCGCCATCGCGGCGGGAGGCCTCGGGAAGGCCGGATCGGCCGAACTCCCCTTCGCGACGGCGAGGGAGGCGACGATGACGACCCAGGGCGAGCGAGTCGAGTACGCGATCCTCGGAGGCGGCTGCTTTTGGTGCCTCGAAGCGGTTTTCGAGCTCCTGCCGGGCGTCATTGACGTGGAAAACGGCTACGCCGGCGGTTCCCGCGAAAACCCGAGCTACGAAGAGGTCTCCACGGGGGAAACCGGCCATGCCGAGGTCGTCCGGATCGCCTTCGATCCCGCCAAGCTGGCCTACGAGGAGCTTCTCGATCTCTTTTGGAAGATCCACGATCCCACGACCGAGGACCGCCAGGGCGCCGACATCGGCAGCCAATACCGCTCGGTGATTTTCACGACGAGCGAAGAACAGCATCGGGAAGCCGCCGCTTCGATCAAGGAAACCCAGCACCGCCTGGTCGACCCCATCGTCACGGAACTTCTGCCCTCCCCTCGCTATTGGCCCGCGGAGAGCTACCACCAGGATTACTTCCGCAAGCATCCCGACGCCGCCTATTGCCGGATCGTGATCGCGCCCAAGCTCAAGAAAGCTGGCTTCTAGCCGCGCGGCGCCGCGGCACCGTGACCCGCGGCCCGCAGCCCGCGGCCCGGCGGCCCGCAGCCCGCGGCCCGGCGGCCCCGCGGGATCGTGACGCTGCCGCGGCGCGGCCGACTAGACATTCTTGCGGCGGAGCGGTATGTTAACACTGTTCACATGTTAACAGCGTTAACACCCGGAGGCTAGGATGCGGGACAGCGAAACCTCGACAGCCGACCGCATCCTCGAAGCGGCGGGCCAACTCCTCGCCGAGGGCGGCTACGAAGCGCTCTCCATGCGGAAACTCGCCGCCAAGATCGGGCTTTCCCAGGCGGCCATCTACCGGCATTACGCCGACAAGGACGAGCTCGTCGGCCGCATCGTGGCGAGGGGCTATGCCGAGCTCGTCGCGATGGTGGAGGGGATCGCCGCGAAGGGGGGAAGCCCCGAGGAAATCCTCGAGCGGAACATCGCCGCCTACATCGACTGGGCCGCCGCCCGCCCCGTCATCTTCAAGGCCCTCCTCCTCCGGGAGATCGGGCCGGCCGGCGCCGGCGTCGAGGCCTTGGCCGCCGGCGTCGCCCGGCGCCGCCGGACCTTCGCCCTCCTCGCGGAGATCCTGGAGCGCGGCATGGCCGAGGGGCGCTTCGCGCGCGCCGACGCGGAATTGACCGCCCAGGCCCTCTGGACGGCGATGTTCGGCCTCGCGTCGCGCGTCGTCCTCGAGGGGGAGGTGCCGCCGGAGCGCCGCGCCGCCCTGGTCGCGCGCCACACCGAATTGCTCATCCGGGGGCTTCGCCCGTAGGGGAAGCCCCGAGAGATAGTCGCGGCCGCCCGCAACGGCCGCCCCAAGACCGCGTGAAGGGCGCCGTCGGCGCGTCGCGGCAGGGGCGGAAGGGGCCGCGGAAGGAGGGAGCATGCGAGCTCTCGTCGTCTACGACACCAAGCACGGTTCGAGCGCCAACGCGGCGGCCGCGGTCGCCGTCGGCCTCGGCCGGGAAGCCTGCCTCTGCAGGCTCGAGGCGGCGCCGACCGTCCTCGAGGGCTATGACCTCGTCGTCCTCGGGGCGCCGATCTACTACGGCGCCTGGTCCAAGGACGCCCTCGCCTGGCTAGCCGCCAACGAGGCGGCCCTGGAAGGCAGACGCCTGGCGCTCTTCGCCCTCGGCAGCATGCCGAACGACTACCCCGCCATCGTCAAGGAGGCCCTGGGTCCGCGCCTCGCGGCCAAGGTCGGCGACTTCGCGCAGTTCGGCGGACGCGTCCCGACCGAGGGTGTCGGCTTCTTCGAACGCCTCGTCATCGGCATGGTGGGCAAGGCCGGCGCCAAATCCGGCGTCGCCCCCCGCGAACTCGACCTCGGCGAGGCCGAGAATTTCGGCCGCGACCTCGCGGCCTCCCTGCGCTAAACTTGGGAGCACGACATGAATAGGAATCTTCCCCTCCGCCGGGGCGCCGTTTCCGCGGCCCTCGCCCTCCTCGCCCTCCTCGCCCTCGCCGCCCTGACCCTCGCGGGCTGCGCGACGCCCTTCATCCCCGCCGCCCTGACGCCGGACCTTTCGCTGGTCGCCGATGGCCGCTACGTCGGCGCCTACGACGCCTCGATGGTCAAGGCGAGCGTCGCGGTCGAGGTGGCGGGCGGCGCGATGACGCGGATCGACATCCTTTCCCACGACTGCAGCCCCATCGGCAAGAAGGCCGAGGCGATCGTGCCGCGCGTCATCGCGGCGCAGAGCCTGGCCGTCGACGTCGTCTCCGGAGCCACCGGTTCCAGCAAGACCTTGCTCAAGGCCATGGAAGACGCTCTCCTCAAGGGGGTTTTATGAGTCCCGCAACCGCAACGATCCGGAGCGCGGGAGCCGAGGACCGGCGCGCCGCCTCGCTCCGCGCCGCCCGCGTCCTGGCCCTGCTGGTGTTCGTCGGCGCGGCCGTCGCCGCCGCCTTGGGCTACTTCGCGATGGAGCCGCGGGGACCCGAGACGGTCCCGAGCATGTGGGGCGGCGAGACCCGCCTCGACGGCCGCGGCGTCTACCGCCGGGACTCCGTCTCGGGAGCCCTCCAGGTGCGCGCCAACGACGCCGTCACCCTGGTCGCCGCCCTCCCCCTCCTCGCGGCCGCGTTTTTCCTGGCGCGCCGCGGAAGCGGGGGCGGCAAGCTCCTCCTCGCCGGCGCCTTCGGCTACTTCCTCTACACCTACGCGAGCCTCGCCTTCGGCCTCGTCTTCAACGAGTTCTTCCTCCTCTACGTCGGCCTCTTCACGACGAGCCTCCTCGGCTTCTGCTTCGCGATGCTCTCGCTCGACGTGGAGGCCC
The DNA here is from genome assembly GCA_036732745.1 of Spirochaetales bacterium. GTDB lineage: Bacteria > Spirochaetota > Spirochaetia > Treponematales > Rectinemataceae > JAEUJG01. The sequence goes on from DAINBW010000026.1 coordinate 8,669, forward strand.
TGGAGGCGGGGGCGGCGCGCTACCCCCGGCGGAGCGGCGCGGCCTTCTCCCTCGCGGTCGCCCTCTTCCTCGGCATGGCATGGATCGGCGGCCGCGTCCTGCCGGCCCAGGCTCCGGGCGGCGCGGCCAAGATCCTCGAGCATTATCACACGCTCTACATCCAGGTCCTGGACCTCGGGATAGTGGCGCCGGCCGGACTCCTGGCCGCCTGGTGGCTGTTCCGCCGCGATCCGCGCGGCTACCCCCTGGGCGCCGTGTTGTTCGTCAAGGGCGCGACCCTCGGCCTCGCCGTGACGACGATGGGCTTCTCCCAGATCGCCGCGGGCGAAGAGGTTCCGGCGCCCCTCCTGGCGGGCTTTGCCCTCCTGACGGCGGCGGCCGTCGTCCTGGCCGTCCTGGCCGTGCGGAGCGCCGGTCTCGCGCCCGCCCCGGCGGTGGCGTCGGGGACGGCGGGCGCGGCGCGGGACGAGGGCGGGAACCGCGGAGGCGAGCGATGAAACGAGGCCTCCGCATCGCCCTCATCGCCGTCCTCGGCCTGGCCCTCGCCCTGGCCCTCGCCTTCGTCGCCACCTTCGTCTCCTTCGGACCCGGGACGAGCGCGGCGGTGCGCCCCCTGGACGCCGCCGCCCTGCCCGACGGCGCTTACCGCGGCGCCGGGGACGCGGTAGCGCCCTTCGGCGCGATAGCCGCCTTCCGCAAGGTGACGGTGGAACTCACCGTGCGTTCGGGCAGGATCGAGGACTTGGCCTTCCTGGAACCCGCGACGGGCGGGCCGGCGGAAGGCGCCTTCGTCGAACTCAAGCGGCGCGTCCTCGAACGGCAGGGCCCGGACATCGACGCCGTCTCGGGCGGCACCTGGACCTCGCGGGCGGTCCGCAAGGCCGTGGAGAAGGCCCTGGAGGACGGCGGCGCCAAGGAGCGCCCGACGCCCTAGCCGGCGATTATTTGACGCCGGCCAGGAAGCCGTGGAAGCGGTGGAGGCCCTTGCCGTAGGCCATGAGGGGGCAACCGACCGCGACCTCCATGCCGAGCGCCGTCGCCCGCTCCAGGGCGGCGGGGCCGGCGCTGCCCTTGCTCCGGAACAGCACCTTCGCGTAGCCGCGCTTGCCGAGCTCTTCGGTCGCCGCCAGGGCGCGCTCGCCGGCGAGGAGGACGAAGGCCTGCTTCGTGTCCACCGGCAACTCGCCGAGGCTTCGGGCCGCCGGCGTCTTGAGCGCGGCGGCCGCGTTGGAGTTGACCGGCAACACCTTCAGGCCCGCGCCCTCGAGCGCCTCCTTGATCTCGCCGCAGTAGCCCTCGCTCTTCGACGAATAGCCGAGGAAGGCCACGGCGCCGGGCGAGAAGAAATCCTTCGATACGCGTCTGGTCATGAACATCGCTCCTTGAGGCCCGCGTTTGGCGGCCGGCCGGGCGACCAGGTCGCGCCGGCCCCGGCGGGGCCCCGCTTGAACCATAGCGGAAGGATCGGGGCGGCGCCAGAGTCCGCCTGCGCCGGCCTGCGCCGGTCCGCGCCCGCCCGAGCCCGGGCGACTTCGCCGCCAGGTTCCTAGGGCTGGCGCCCGGGCGAGGAGGCGGTGGCGGTCACGCCCCGGCGCGGCGCTTCGCGGTTGAGCCAGAGCCCCGCGACGATGACCGCGAGACCGAGGGCAAAGCGCCAGTTGAGGACCTCGCCGCCGAAGAGGAGGCCGAGGAGGACCGTGAGCGCGGTCTCCCAAAAGAAGACGATGGAACCCTCCCCCGCCGAGACGCTTCGGTAGCCGTAGGCCATGAGGGCCTGCGCGGCGAAGGCGCCGACGCCGACGGCGAGGAGGAGGGCGACGCCGACGAGGCCGCCCCCCGCTGCCGGCGCCGGGGCGAAGGCGAACATCGGCAGGCCGAAGAGGCAGGGCGAAAGGTAGAGGATGAAGGGATTCTCGCCGAGGGCCGAGGCGCGGCGCACGAAATTCACGGCCAGGCCCGCGAGGAGGGCGCTCGCGAGGGCGAGGAGATCGCCCGCCAGGGCGGCGCCGCTGCCGTCGCGCACGACGAGGACGGCGCCGGCGACGCAGAGAAGGAGGCTGCCCAAGCTGCGGACCTTGAAGCGTTCGCCGAAGAAGACGGCGCCGAACACCGCCACGAAGACGGGATAGAGGTTCGAAAGGAGGGTGGCGCGGCCGGGACCCGTCAGCGTGATGGCCGCGTAGCTCGCGATCATCGAGAAGGCGCCGAAGAGGCCGCGGAGGAGGACGGTGCCCAGGCTCTTCGGCCGCGTCCTCGGAAAGCCGAAGGTGAGCGCCGCGACGCAGAGGAGGGCCCCGATGAGAAAGCGCCAGGCCGAGAGGTAGGGTCCCGCGTAGAAGGGCGCGGCGAGCTTCACGCAGAGGGTGACGAAGGCGAAGATGGTCGCCGCGAGATAGAGGGCCGCTTGGCCTTTGACGCGCATCGGGGATACTCCTCGCGCGGCATGGTAGCCCCCCGGCCAAGGCGGCGGCAAGGGGGCACGGGGACCGGCCATTCGGCCGATGCCGGAAACCGCGCGCGCCACTACCTTTGGGTAAAGTCAGTATCTTCGAACACGGAGGTCCCCATGGACGCCTTCACCTCGCTTTCGCAATCGATCGCCGCCCTCGGCGCGGCGGCCGCCGCGCGGCTCTTCCACGTGCCCTCGCCCCTCGGCGGCAGGACCGCCCTCGGCTTTGACGGAAAGATCCTCCTCGTGCCCGCCTTCGAGGCGGCCGGCGGCGAGACCCTTTCCATCCTCGGTCCGGGCGGCAAGGAACTCCGCGCGACGGTGAAGGGCTTCGACGCCCGGATCGGTCTCGCCGCGCTCGAGCTCGAGGAACCCCTGCCCGCCACGGCCTGGCAGGTCGCGGAAGGCCCGCCCGCCCTCGGCTCACTCCTGTTGACGGCCGCCTATCCTTCGCCGGAGGGGCCCGAACTCCGGCTCGACCTGGTCCGCTTCGTCGGCGGTTCCGGCGATGAAGCCTACATCCAGACCGACGGGGCGAGCTTCCCCGGCTTCTCCGGCGCCGCCCTGGTCGCCCCCGACGGAAAACTGGCCGGCTTTGTCGCCTCTGACCGCTCGGGCAATCGGGGTTGGGCCCTACCCGCGGCCAGGGCAGCCGCCCTCGCGGCCAAGATCGCGGAGCGCGGCTTTCCCGGTCGCGCTTGGCTCGGCGTCTCCACCGTGCCCGTCGAGGCGCCGCGGGGCTACGAGGCCCTTTTCGGCGACGGCCGGAAGGTCGCCCTTCTCGTCGCCGGGCTCGAGGCCGGTGGGCCCGCGGCGGCGGCGGGCATCCTCGTCGGCGATCTCCTCGTCTCGGTCGGCGGCATGACAACCGCAAGCCCCGGCGAACTCCGCGCCGCCCTCGACACGGCGCGCCCGGGCGAGGCCCTGGCCGTCAAGCTGCTGCGCTCGGGCGCGGCGCTCTCGCTGGAGGCGCGCCCCGGACGGGCGCCCGAAGAGGAAGGAAGGCGCGGCAGGGGCCGCGGGCACCGAGCTTGGCCATGGGGCGGCTGCGGAGGGATGCCGTGGGGCTGCGGACCGGGCCGCTGAAGGTACGCCTGGCGGCGGGCGCCGCGACCGCCGACCCCGGACTCCTCGCCGAACTACGCCGGCGCGCCGCCGCCGAAGGCTTTGCCCTGGCCGCCCCGGGCGAGGAAGCCGACCTCGTCGCCGTTCCGGCCCGACCTCGCGCCGACGACGCCGCGCCGGGCGCCGTTGCCCAAAGCGCCGCCGCGCCTAGCGCCGACACTCCCGGCGCGGCCAAGCGGGGCGCGCGGGGACGCGGGACCGGGGGTACGGGCGCGCG
>DAINBW010000027.1:0-4936 GCA_036732745.1 Spirochaetales bacterium
GGTGCGCAACGACGTGACGGGGGACCTGATCGGCTCGGCCAGGACCGACGCCCTCCGCCCGGCCTCCTCCCGCACGAAGGCGCGGAGGACACCGGACAGGACGCCGTGGAGGTGATCCTTGGCGGAGGTCGAAGCCGCGTGGGCGGCCATCTGTCGGCCGGCCAAGCCGTCCATCGCGGCCGCGAAACCGGAGATGGAGGAAGCGTTGAGCCAGCCGGCCAGGACCGAGGCGGCGGCGACCACGCCGAGGGCCAGGGCGAGTCGTCTTCGGAAACCCATCCCGCGCCGCTCACTCGACCAGGACGAGGACCCAGCCGGTCTCGGGCAGGCGTTCCACCGCGGCGCGGTGGCGGCGCCCCTCGACCCGGAGCTCGAACTCCCGCCGGCCCGCGGCGACGGCTTCCCCGATGGCGCGCATCGGCGCCGAGCTCGTCTTGCCGAGCACGAGGTTGTCCGGCATCACCGGCGATTCCAGGGCCGTGTTCGATTCGATCATGCGGAGGTACTTGAAGGCGTCGGCGTTGTCCACCTTGAAGAAGCGCTCGGCGGCGGCGCTCAGGGCGATGATCTGGGTGGAGACCGGCTCGACCAGGATGAGCTTGAGATCGTCGCGGGCGGCCAGGCCGGCCTCCAGCGCGTTCAGCGTGATGTCGGCGCCCGCGACGGCGACCAAGTCCCCGCCGGAGCGGACCGGGCAGGTCACGTCGACGACGTAGCCCTTGCCCGTGGTGTCAACGTAGGGAGCCGCCCAGTGGTAGGCCGCGCCGGCGTGGGGCCCCTCCGTGAAGCGGAGCCAGATGCCGCGGGTGCGGATGTCGCGCTTGGGCGGAATGTAGGACAAGAGGTCGGCGTAGGGATAGAAGGCGAACAGGCTGTCGGCGGTGATGAAATAGGTCTGGGAAATGAGGCCTCCCGCGGGCCCCGACTCCACGAAGGCCTTTTGGTGGGGGGAAAGATGCTCGAGGGACTTGAGCCGGGCCTTTTCCTTCGGGCCGACGGGCACGAAGCCGGAGGCGAACAGGGTGCCGTGCCCTTCGTCCTTGGGGGTGTAATAGACGGTGTCCTTGAAGAACTCGAAGATCCGCCCGGGGAAGAGATCGGAGCCATAGGCGCCCGGATCGGCGAGGATCACGCGGCCCTTTTCGGCGAGGCCGAGGAGATCCCGCCTGATCGCGACGGTCTTCGCGTCCATGGAGTCGGCTATCGCGGCCGCTTCCGCCGCGCGCTCGGCGAAGCGGTCGGCGCAGGAAGAGAGGGCCAGGGCGAGGACCAGCGAGGCGGCGATCAACGGTACCGTCCGGTCGGGCAGTTTCATCGAGCTCCTCCCTCAGCAAGGCTTCCAAGCGCGCCGGCAGCGGCGGCGGCGCCCGGCCATCGTCATGGCTTCAGCATAACCTACCGGAGGAGTTTTTTCCATGCGGAAGGCGTGGGCCGCCGGACCCGCGGGCCGCCGGCCACCCGAGCCGTGGGCCTCCAGGGTCGCCGGACCCGGCGCCCCACCGCGGCCGAACCCTAGGCGAGCAGGTCCATGCGCGCGAACAGGAAGTCGAGGCGCTCCGAGTTGATCACCGCGCGCCGAAAGGGAGTGCCGGGAAGATCGGCGGCGCGCAGGACCTCGCGGTCGAGGTAGCGGCGCTCCTTCCCCTCCTCGAACCAGTACACGAGCTCGATCTTGTTGCCTTCGATCTCCAGCGCGGTGATGCCCTTTTTGCCGACGGCGCAGCCCGCGTTGAAGAGGCAGGGAAGGAGGAGATCGCGGCCATAGAGTCCCGGCGTCCGGCCGAAGCGGCGCTCCTTGCGCCGGAGCCGGAGCATCTCTTCCTTGAAAAGGCCGACGGTCTCCGCGATCTCGCCGCGCCGCCCCTCCTCCGCGAGCGTGTATTCCTGGCAGAGGCGCTCGATCGAAAAGCGGAGGTAGTCGTATTTCGAGAGGGACTCGAAGAGCGGGCGGTGGGTATGGCCGATGATGGAAACCAGGCGCCGTTCGCGCGAAAAGCCGTAGGTGCGGCGCTCGATCGCGTATTTGCGCCGCGAGTTCTTGGACACGTTGAGGTTCTTGATGCCGAGGGTGCCGAGGACGTAGCGGACCAGGGCGCCCGAGGCCTTGTTGTACTTCACGTAGAAGTGGGAAGCCTGGTGGCCGTGGAAGACATAGATGAGCCGCCCGCCCGCCAGGATCCTGAGTCCCGGGAACAGGGCGTAGGGGTAGTCCTCGTACGCGAGGAGCTGGTCGTCGTGGTTGCCGTAGATCTTGAAGAGCCGACCCTGCCCGGCGAAGCGGTCGAAGACGCCGTAGAGCGAGTCCCATGCGTCGTAGATGCGGGCGAAGTTGAACTTTTGCAGCTCCTCGATGTCGCCGTTGAGGACGAGGGTCGAGCCGCGCTCGAGGTAATAACGCTCCAACAGCGCGTGGAGGAGCGGCCCGTTCCGCCGGAGGTCGTCGCGGGAGGAACCGTCCCCCGCGTGGAGGTCGCCGAGCACGACGATGCGCGTTTCGGGCTCGAGCGTGATCTCCGGCGAGTTGGCCATCTGCTCGACGAGCCCCTCGGCGAACTGGGCTTCGGTCATCGCCATCGGATCCTCCGGTAGGCGGCGCCGCGGCCGGAAACCGGCCTTTGGCTGAAGGGCGCCTCCCTCTAGTCTAGGTTCAGGCCACGCCGCCCGCAAGCTTGAGCCCGGGGCGGCGAAACGGCGGTTGCGCCGGCGCCCAAACTGCCGCATCATGGGCAGGTCCGGCGCCGCGGCCCGCAAGTCAGAGCCACAGGGCGGCCCGCGGGGGCGGCCTCCCGGGGCCGGCCCCCGGGGGGAACGGCGCGGCGAAGGGAGAGGCCATGGGCGAAGACCTCATATCGCGCAAGACGGGCCGCATCGTGACGAGGGCCGTCGCCTTCCAAATCGCCTTCGTCGTAGGCCATTTCGCCTATGACTGGTGGCCCTCCCCCGTCACCGCCGTCTTCAGCGGCGTCGACGAGTCGGTCTTCCAGCACATGAAGATCGGCTTCTACGCCTGGATCGCCGTCTCCGCGGGAGAGCTCGTCGCCCTCCGTCCCGCGCCCCTCGTCGGCTTCCTCGCGAGCCGCCTCCTAGGCGCGGTCTTCGCGCCCCTGATCTTCACGACCCTCTGGTACCTCGCCCCCGCGATCTTCGGCCCCTTGGAAAGCGACCTGGCCGAGATCCTCTGGGCGAACGCCACGGTCCTCGCCGCGGGACTCTTCATCCAGGGCCTCGAGGATCGCCTCGGCGAACGGCGCCTCGGCAGGCCCTTGGAGATCGCCGCCTTCGCCTTCGCCCTCGTCGCCCTGTTCCTGTTCGCGCGCTTCACCGCGGCGCCGCCCTGGGTCGACCTCTTCGCCCCGCCGGTCCGCCCCTGAAGGCCTCCGCCCGCCCGATGCGCGGCCTCGAACCCATCGCGCCCGCTGGGGCGCGGATCCTCGTCCTCGGCTCCTTCCCCTCGGCGTGCTCTCTCGAGCGGGGCGAGTACTACGCCCACGACCGGAACCATTTCTGGGAGATCCTCGCCCTCCTGGCGGGAGAGCCGCGCCCCGGGACGCGGGACGCGCGGATCGAGCTCCTCGGCCGGCTCGGGATCGCGCTCTGGGACGTCATCGCGGCCTGCGACCGGGAGGGCAGCCTCGACCAGGCGATCCGGAACGAGGAGCCGAATCCGGTGCCGACCCTCCTCGCGTCCCTCCCGGTGGTTTCGCGCATCGCGCTCAACGGGGGCAAGGCGGCTTCCGGCTTCGCCGCCGGCTTCGCGCCCGCCCTGCGCGGCCTGCCGATCGGGGCGCCGGCCGCATGGAACTGCCCCGCCCTCGGCGGCAGGAGCTTCCTCGTGGCGCGCCTGCCCTCGACGAGCCCCATTCCCACCGCCCGGTTCAGGAGCGCGGAGGACAAGCTGCCGCCCTGGCGGGATTTCCTCCTCGGCGCGGAAGGGCAGGCGCAAGGGCGCGTCGCGGGGCGCTGAGCCGCCGCCGCGGGATACGCCGCCCGCCGCCGCGGGACGCGCCGCCCTCCCTTCCAGCAGGGCGCCCCGCCGTGCTATAGTCCGCCCCTCGCGCGGGAGCGGCCCCCGCGCGGACGGACGATCGCGGCGCCACAGGGCGCGGCGGGCATCGGACGGCGAAGCGCCGCGGCGGTCGTTACCGCCCGGAATCCCCGTCCGGGCGCCTCGCTACCCGCCTTACCAAAACAAGGAGTCACGAGGTGACTTCTCCCCTTTCCGCCGCGCCCGAGGGGCGCTCCTTCAAGTACCTGGACCTGATCATGGCCTCCTTCGTGACGGTGCTCCTCGTGAGCAACGTCGCCTCCTCCGCCAAGATCATCGATCTCGGCTTCGCCGTCTTCGGCGTGCCGATGGCCTTTGACGCGGGCACCCTCCTCTTCCCGATCGGCTATATCTTCGGCGACATCCTCACCGAGGTCTACGGCTTCAAGGCTTCCCGGCGCGTCATCTGGGCCGGTTTCGCCGCCCTCGCCGCCGCCTCCCTCACCCTCTGGGCCGTCCGGGTCCTCCCCGGCGAGGCCGCCTGGGAAGGCTACGCCGGCCAGAAGGCCTTCGACGCGATCCTCGGCGGCATGAGCTCCGGCGGCATCGCCCTCGCCAGTCTCCTCGCCTACTGGGCGGGCGAGTTCACGAACTCCATCGTCCTCGCCAAGCTCAAGGTCAGGACCGAGGGGCGGCGGCTCTGGCTCCGGACCATCGGCAGCACCCTCGTCGGCCAGCTCGTCGACACGGGCGTCTTCATCACCGTGGCCTGTCTCTTCGGCGTCTTCGCCTGGGAACTCTTCGTCACCCTCGTCCTGACGAACTATCTCTTCAAGTGCGCGATTGAAGCCCTGATGACGCCCGCGACCTATGCGGTCGTCCACGGCCTCAAAAAGGCCGAGGGGGTCGATGTTTACGACCGGGAAACGAGCTTCAACCCCTTCAAGGCCT
>DAINBW010000027.1:4946-12451 GCA_036732745.1 Spirochaetales bacterium
CAGCCTTCCCGAGCGCGCCTCCTACGGCGCGCTTTTTATATTTACGGGTTCAAATCTATTGACACAAAAGCAGTAATAGTGCAAATTATCTCCATTACAACAAGTAAAAATACGTACTCGGAGGATTCCATGAAGCGCATCATCGCCAGTCTTCTCCTCGTCGCCGCCGCGGGCTTTGCCTTCGGCCAGGCCGTGCCCAAGAACGCCGACCAGATCGCCAAGGAAAAAGCCCTTTCCAAGCAGGTCGTCGACGCGACCCTCGCCTCGATCAAGGCCGTCGGCCTCGAAGAGACCATCAAGCTCGTCAACGCCAAGGACGCCCGCTTCCTCAAGGGCGACGTCTACGCCGTGATCAACGGCTACGACGGCAGCATGCCCGCCAACGCCGGCAACCCCAAGCTCGCCGGCATGAAGTTCTCCCTGGACCTCAAGGACGCCAAGGGCAATCCCATGCGGATGATCGAGATCGCCAAGGCGAATCCCCAGGGCGGCGAGTTCGAGTACTGGTTCTCCCACCCCACCCTCGGCAAGGTCCTCAAGAAGTGGTGCTGGATCAAGGAGATCCCCGGCGCCAACGGCTACGTTTCCGTCGGCATCTACCTCGAGAACTAGGCCCCCCCGCTCTCCGGGCAAGGCCCGCCCCGTCGCGGGCGGGCCTTGTTCGTCGGACCTTCCGCAGCCCCCCGCGCCCCCCTCATGTAATAACAGCGATCAAGGAGCACCCCATGACCAGTTTCTCGGATTTGAAGCTACGCACGAAGATAGCCATAGTGGCCTTTTCCCTCATCGCCGCCCTCGCGGCGACCCTCGGCATTTCCCTTTCCGGTTTCGGCAGCCTCGACCGCGAACTCGGCAATCTCGTCACCGACGCGATTCCCCACGCCTTCAGGGCCTTCGAACTCGGCTCCGACCTCGAGAGGATCCACTATCGCCTCTACAAGATGATCTCGCTCGCCCAGGCCCAATACGGCCAGGCCGAGATCACCGCCCTCGTCGAGGACACCGCCTCGAGCCTCGACGATTTCGAGAAACGGACCACCGAGTTCCTCCAGAACGACATCGAGGCCGACGACGAGGAGGGCCGCGAGGCCAAGTCCGGCACCCTCCAGCGGGTCGCGACCTACGCGGCCTCCGCCCGGACCCACTTCCAGCTCGTCCTCCTCGACGTCACGATGGCGACCTCCCTCATGCCGACGGTCGACGAGCAGTACGCGACGCTTTCCGCGACGATCCGCTCCTACGCCGGGATCGAGCGCTCCAAGGCCGAGTCCAGCGCCAAGGAGACGAGCGACCGCTCCCGCGGCACGGGAGTCCTCCTCCTCGTCTTCGCCGCGGCCGCCTCCCTCGCGGGCGTCGTCGTGGTCGTCCTGATCGGCCGCTCCATCGCCAAGCCCGTCGCCCTCCTGGAGGCGACGATCCACCGGATGGGGGAAGGGGACCTCACGACCCGGACGGGCATCGCCACGCAAGACGAGATCGGCAAGATCGCGCGGGACGTCGACCGCCTCGCGGAATCCTTCGGGGCCCTCCTCGCGGCCGTGAAGGACCGCGCCGCCAGCCTCGGCGAGCGCGGCGGCTCCCTGGCGGCCAACGTGGAGGAGACGAGCGCCGCGGTCACGGAGATCAACGCCACCATCCGCAGCACCGAGCGCCAGCTCCAGGAACAGAGCGCCTCGGTCGAGGAGACCTCGAGCGCGGTCCAGCAACTCTCCCGCGGCATCGCCTCGCTTTCCGGCGCCATCCAAGAACAGGCCGGCGTCCTCGCCGACACGGCCAGCGCCCTCGAGGAAAGCGGCGCCAACGTGGCCTCGGTCAAGAAGGGCGCCGCCTCCGCGAGCCGCTCCGCCGCGGAGCTCGCCGCCGCGACGGACCTGGGCAAGGCCAGCCAGGAGGCCGTCACCGCGGCCATCGCGGCGGTCGCCGAATACTCCACCCGGCTCATAGAGAGCACGAAGGTGATCAACGACATCGCCTCGCAGACCAACCTCCTCTCCATGAACGCGGCGATCGAGGCGGCCCACGCGGGCAACGCCGGCAAGGGCTTCGCCGTCGTCGCCGACGAGATCCGCAAGCTCGCCGAGGCCAGCTCGGCGCGGGCGCGGGAGATCGAGCGGGACCTCGGCCTCGTGACCGGCCAGATCAAGGGAGCCCTCTCGACGAACGAGGAGGCGGCGGCGGCCTTTGCCCGGATCTTCGCCAAGTCCGCGGAGGTCCGCCGGGTCATCGACGAGGTCAGCGCCTCCATGGACGAGCAGGAAAAGGCCTCAGAGTCCATGCTGGCCAGCATGCGCCGCATCGACGAGCTCACGCGCCAGGTCACGGACGGCAACGCGGAGATGCTCCGCGGCAACGAGCACATCGGCAGGCAGGTGGAGCGGCTCCTGGGCGTCAACGCCACCGTCGTCCGCAACAACGAGGAAATGAGCCGCGGCACGAACGAGATCGACGCCTCCATGCGCGACGTGGCCGAGCTCTCGATCCAGACCAAAAACCTCATCGACGAGGTCCTGGAGGAAAGTTCCCGATTCAAGGTCGCGCACTTTACGGCGGAAGGTTCATGATCTAGTATTAAATCATGCAAAAAGTGACCGCGACGCGGGGTGCGCGCCGATGAAGGTGAAAAGCACCCTCGCCATCGCCACCAAGCGCTGCCTCCACGAGTCGCTGGCGCCGGAGATCTTCGCGCGCATCGCCAAGGAAGTGCTTCCGGGCTACGACCTTCCGGCCCGGACCGGCTTTCCCGCGACGGTGCCGGTGCCCGGCCAGCTCGCGGCCGCCCGCTTCGTGGACGACGTCATCGCCGAGGACCGCTTTCTCATCCTCATCGAGCGCCTGGCGCGGCTCGACCGCGAGGGCTTCATGGGCCGCCCCCACCGGGTGGACGGCCTGCAATCGATCATGCGGAGCGTCGCCGTCGAGGGCTACGTCTGGGACGAAACGACGCAGCTCTTCATGGAGGACTCGCGCATCCGCCGGACCCCCGACTGGGGGCGCCTCCTCGAGGGCGAGGAGCGCCGCTTCACCCTCCTCCGGGCGGACGTCGTCAAGAACTCGCGGCTCGTGCGCGTCCACGGCGAGGCCGCGGCCCGCGGCGCCTTCGAGGACCTCCGGAACATCTTCTCCCGCTGCGTCGAGCACCGCCAGGGCCGGGTCTGGCGCTGGGAGGGCGACGGCGCCCTGGCCGCCTTCCTCTTCGGGCACTCCACGACGAGCGCGGTCCTGGCGGGCATCTCCCTCCTCAACGAACTCTTCCTCTACGACCGCATGCACAACAGCCTGGGCGAGCCGCTCAAGATCCGCGCGGCCGTCCACACCGGCCCCTTGCGCTACTCGAGCGACATCGGCGTCCTCTGCAAGCAGGAGACCATCATGGAAGTCGCCGACGCCGAGGCGAACCAGACGCCGGTCGGCGCCCTCTCGATGACCCCGGCCGTGGCGGCCACCCTCGACCGCGTCCTCCTGGACCGGTTCCATCCGGCGGCGGAGTCGGGATCGCGGCTCCTCGTCTACGAGATCAAGCTGGCCACGCCATGAGAATACTCGTCTACGCCAACGACCCCGAGGATCGCCGCCTCGCGGCCGCCTTCCGCAAGGCCCTTCCACCCGAGTTCGAGCTCGAATGCCTGCCCCTCTCCTCCTTCTCAAGAAGCTACAAGAAAAAAGCCCCGGGGGCCTTCGTCTACGTCGACGCGGCCGGCCTCGACGCCGACAAGCTGGCGGAGCTCGGCCAGCGCCTCGGAGAGCTTGGGGGGGGCGGATGGGGCGTCATCGACAAGGCCGGCGAGATCGCCGATCCGGCCTCGCTCTTCTTCAACGGCGCCGAGGACTACCTCGGCCCAGCCCTGATCCGCGGCGGGCTCGAGCCGGAGCGGCTCGCGGCCGCCTTCGACTATGCCCGCGTGGAGGGCGACGGCGAGGAGGGCGAGGAGGAGGACATCCCCGAGTTCCGCGGCTGGAATTCCTTCGCGGAGGGCACGCAAATCGACGTCCGCTTCTGCTACGCCGCGATCGGCAACCAGAGGGAACTCCTCGAAAGGATCGGGGAAAAACGGCTCAACAAGCTCTGCGCCGACTTCGCGGCCTTCCTCGGACCTTGGTCGGCCGAGGGCGGCGGCATCGTCTGGATCAAGGAGCCGACGCGCAACCTGATTCTCTACCCGCCGCGGGACGAGGGCCGGAACCCCGTCCTGGCCGCCTTCAGGCTCATCCTGGACCGGGTCTTGGTCGGCTACGAGGTTTTCCGCCTGGAGACACCCCTCACCTTCCGCTTCGCCTTCCACGCGGGCACGACGCCCTGGAGGCACCCCGGCGCCACGGGCACGGTCATCTCCGAGGACGTGAACTTCATCTTCCACCTCGGGGGCAAGGCCGCGGTCGACGGCAGCATCGTCGTCTCGGAGGCCGCGCAAGGCGCGATTCCCGCCTGCCTTGGGGACCTCTTCGCCTCCGGCGGCGACTACGAGGGGCGTAGCCTCTTCGTTTCCAAGCGTTTCCGGGACTGACTAGTTCCGCTTTTTAAACAACCTGAGATTCTCGAACCGCTTTTCCTCGCCCCGCCTGAGCCGGCCGATGTTGGCGCGGTGGGTAAAGGCGATGAGAGGCGCCAGGACGAGGCCGAAGCCGAGGAGGACCGGCGAGACGGGGAATCCGGCCAGGCCGAGGAGAAGGATCCAGACGGGGAAGGCGGAGGCCGCCGCGATGGATCCCAGGGACACGATGCCCGTGGAAAACAGCACGAGGGCGAAGACGAGGGCCGCCCCGGCGGCCGGCAAGGGCGCGACGGCGACGAGGGCGCCCGCGGCCGTGGCGACGCCCTTCCCTCCCCGGAAGCCCGCGAAAAGGGTCCACACGTGGCCGACGACGGCCGCCAGGCCGCCGAGGAGGCGCAGGGCCTCGACCGGCAGGCCGGAGGGCGCGCCGAGGCGCGAGATGAGGAGGGCCGCCAGGACACCTTTGCCGACATCGACCACGACGACGGCGACGCCGGCCTTCCAGCCAAAGACCCTGAAGCTGTTCGTGCCGCCGGCGTTGCCCGAACCCTCGGCGCGGATGTCCTTGTGAAAGAACAACTTGCCGACGACGATGCTCGTCGGGAAGGAGCCCGCGACATAGGCGAGCGCCAACATCGCCAGGAGGGAAAGCGCCCCGTTCACGCCGCGCCTCCCGCTCCGTCCGCGGCGCCGGCCGCGGCTCCGGTCGCCGGCGCGGCCGGCGTTTCGGGGAGGAGGAAGGCCAAGGCCAGGGCGCCGAGACCGGCGTGGGCGGCCAGGGCGGGAGAGACGGGGGTGATGACAATCTCCCGCTCGAGCTCGAAGTTATCCTCGAGGACGAGGGCCAGGCGGGCGGCCTCCTCGGGCGCGTCGGCGTGGCCGATCATCGCCTCCAGCCGGGCGCCGGCGGGCAGGGCTTTCCGGAGGGCGGCGACCAAGGCCTTCACGCCCTTGTGCTTGCCGAGGTAGAGGCCGCCCGAGACGGCCCGCCCCTCGGCGTCGATCGTGATGAGGGGGCGCAGGCCCAGGGAGCGCGCGGCAAGACCCTTCACCCCGCCGAGCCGGCCCGAACGGATGAGGCCCGCGAGGTCGGGCACGGCGACGAAGAGGCGGCTCCGCGCGGCGAGCCGCCCGGCCAGCGCCTCCACCTCGGCGGCGCCGGCGCCGGCGGCGGCCGCCTCCGCCGCGCCGCGGACCACCAGGGCCGCGCCGACGGAGATGGACCGCGAGTCGACCACGCGGACGCGTCCGGCGCGGCTCCCCTCGGCCGCGGCGCGCCGCCCCGCCTCCAGGGTGCCGGAGAGCGCGGCGGAAAGGCCCACGTAGACGGCCTCGTCCGCGTTGCCGAGGAGGAGGTCGAGCTTGCGCTGGAAGGCGGCGGGCGCCGGCTGCGAGGTGGAGGCCGCCAGGCCCGGATCGGCGCGGAGCATGGCGTAGAATTCCTCGGAGGAAAGCCCGTCGCGGTCCAGGTAGCCCTTGCCGCCGAGCTCGACGCGGACGGGCACCCTTTCGACCAGGAGCTCGAGGCCGAGCTCCCCGGCCAGGTCGCAGGCGGAATCGGCGAGGAGGGCGGCGGCGGCGCGGGGCCGCGCCGAGAGGCGGCGCTGGAGCTCCATGTCGTCCACCTTCTGCCCCTCGATCTCGCCGTGGCGCTCGATGAGGCGGAAGGCCTTGGTCGGCTCGTCGGTGTGGAGGTGGATCTTCGCGAGGGAGGGGGAACCGGCGACGACGACCGAATCGCCGAGCGATTCGAGGCCCGCGCGCAGGGCGCCCAGGTCCATGCCCTCGCCGACGGCCATGCATTCGGTGCAGTAGCGGAAGGCGCTTTCGCCGTGGTCGAAGGCCCCCGCCCCGGGGGCGGCCTCGTCAGCGAAGCCCTCCGCGCCGCCGTCCGCGGACGCGGCGCCGCCCGCTTCGGTCCGCCCGGCGCCGCGGGAGCGCGCCAGGTCGCGGATCCGGCCCCGGTGGATGAAGGCCATGATGCCCTCGAGGATGTGGACGACCCCTTCGGCGCCGGCGTCGGGCAGGCCGGATTTCTTGAGTTCGGGCAGGAGCTCCGTCGTGCGCGCGAGGGAGGCGCGGGCCTCCTCGAGGGCGCCGCGGAGGAGGACGAGGAAGTCGTCCGTGCGCTCGGAGAGCCGGTGCGCCGCCTCGGCCCAATCCTTGAGCACCGTGAGGATGGTGCCCTCCCGGGGCTGGGAAAGCGCCTGGTAGGTGCGGTGGGCGGCGGCCCGGGCGGCCGCCGCGAAGCGCCGCGTCGTGACGCGGGCCTCGTCCTTGAGCTCCTCGGCCAGGCCGTGGAGGAACTGGGCCAGGATGGCGCCGGAGTTGCCGCGGGCGCCGCGCAGCGCCGAATCGGCGGCCATGCGGACCGTGGCCCCCACGCCCGAAGGGCTCGCGCCCTGCAGGGCCAGGACCATCGTGCGGGCGGTTCCCGCCATGTTCGTGCCGGTGTCCCCGTCGGGCACCGGAAACACGTTGATCGCGTTGAGCCGGGCCGCCCGATCCATCAGGCGATGGGAGCCGGCGATGAGAGCGCGCTTTAAGCGATTGCCGTCGATATAGCGTATTTGCATGACACTATTACTATAAATGTAATTTTGACGCTAATCAAGCAGGAAGCGCCCGCCCGCCGGAGCACTACCGGGCGCCGAAGCGCCGCGCTCCCTCGAGGATGGGCCTTGAGCTGCGGTTTTCCCCTTGCCTCGCTCGGCCCTTCATGCTAAGCTCCGTTTGTAATCATTACCTTTCTATATCAACTTCAGAGGAGTACACATGAAGACCTTTGTCTGCACCGTCTGCGGCTATGTCTACGAGGGCGCCGAGCCCCCCGCCAAGTGCCCCCAGTGCGGCGCCACCGGCGCCAAGTTCATCGAGAAGACCGTCTCCGGCGAGCGCGTCTGGGCCGACGAGCACCGCATCGGCGTGGCCAAAGGTCTCGACGCCGAGGTCGTCCAGGGCCTCCGCGACAACTTCATGGGCGAATGCACCGAGGTCGGCATGTATCTCGCGATG
>DAINBW010000028.1:0-10467 GCA_036732745.1 Spirochaetales bacterium
TCGCCTCCGCCCTCGGGCGCGACCCTTCGCTCTACGCGGCCTGGGGCTTTTTCGAGCCGAACGCCTGGGACGGCCGCGACGCGGCCTTCCGCAAGGCTCCGGGCTACGACGAAACGGGCGGCTACTCGCCTTGGGTCTGGCGGAAAGGCGACGAACTCGTCACCGAGCTCGCCTACTGGGGCGAAGCCAGCTACCAGAACGCCTATTACGCGCGCCCGCGGGAGGCGGGAAAGACCGTCGTCATCGAACCCTACGTCGACGACAGCGAAGAGAAAACCCTGATGACGACCGTCGCCTCGCCGCTGTTCGACGCATCCGGCGCCTTCTACGGCGTCGTGGGCGTCGACGTGAGCCTGGCCGAGCTCTCCGCGCGGGCCGCGGCCGGCCTGGTCTCGTCCGGCGGCGGCTGGGTCGCCCTCGTTTCGGGACAGGGGACGGTGGTGGCCCATTCCGACCCCGCCCTCGTCGCCCGGACCCTCCAGGATCTCGAGGGTCCCGAGAACGCCGCCCTCCTCCTCCCGGCCGTCCCCGAGTCCGACGCGGTGTCGGCGGCCACCGCGTCGAGCGGACGCTGGGAAATCAGCCGCGAGTACTCCGAGCCGCCGCGCTTCGAATCCCGCTCCGCGGGAGCGCGCTGCTTCGCGTCCTCGGCGCCGGTGAGCATCGGCGGCCTCGAGTATTGGCGCCTCGTCTTCGCCGTGCCCGTCGCGCGGGCCGAGGAGGCCGCGAACAAGGCCGGCCTCCTCCTCGGCGGAAACGCCGCCGCCCTCGTCCTCCTTCTCTTCCTCGCGGCGCTCTTCGTCGCGCGCACCATCACGAAGCCGGTCGGCGCCATCGCCGAGGCCTACGGGCGCATGGCCGGCGGCGATTTTTCCGGCACGCTGCCGATCAAGCGCAAGGACGAGCTCGGTTCCCTCGCGGCGGGCTTCAACGAAGTCGGCGCCTCCGTTTCGGAGATCGTGCGCGCCGTCCGCCGCTCGACGCGCGAGCTGGAGGACGAGGCGCGCGACCTCTTGCGGGCCACCGCGGAAACGGAAGCGACAATCGTCCGCATCGCCGGCGCGACGGAGGAGCTTCGGAACCTCGCCGAGCGGCAGGACGAAAGGGTCCGCACCGCTTCGGCCGCCATCAACGAGATCGGCGGCGACGTCGCCGGCCTCCACGCGCAGGTCGACGAGCAGTGGCAGGCGATCGAGCGTTCCCGGGAATCGGTGACGGCCCTGGCGGGCCGCATCGCGGAGAGCGGCCGCGCGATGAAGGGCATGGAGGAGGTGTTCACCGAGCTGCAGGGCGCGGCCGAGGGCGGGGCGGCGACCATCGCCGGCGTGCGCGAACTCTCCGAGGAGGTGCTGCGCAAGTCCGAGAGCCTCGCGGAGGCCAGCGACGTCATCTCCTCGATCGCCGACCGCACCAACCTTCTCGCGATGAACGCGGCCATCGAGGCGGCCCACGCGGGAGAGGCGGGCAAGGGCTTCGCCGTCGTCGCCGACGAGGTCCGCACCCTCGCCGAGTCGACGACCGAGCGCTCGGGCCAGGTCCAGGAAACCTTGAGGGAGGTGAACGACGCGGTCGCCGCGATGCGCAACCGCGCCGACCGGGCCGAATCGGCCTTCGGCCGCATGCGTGGCCTCATCGCCGACACGGCCAAGCTCGAGACCCTGATGCGCGAGTCCATGGATCGCGAGATCGCCGACGGCGAGCGGGTCGTCGGGGAGCTCGACCGCATGGGCGCCATCTCGCGGCGCGTCAGGACCGGCGCGGAGGCGATCCGCAAGGAATCGGAGTCCATCGCCGCAAGCGTCGTGGACATCGAGCGCAACGGCGCGGCGCTCCGCGGGCTTTCCGCCGAGGTCGGCTCCGAGGCCGAGGGCCTCAAGACCGTCGCGGGCAAACTGCGGAACGGCGCGGAGTCCAACGGCGATCTCGCCGCCTCCGTCAAGGCCGAGGCGGCCCGCTTCACCGTGGCCGAGTGATCCCGTCGCCGCAGGCCCGCGTATCGGCCCGCGTATGGGCCAAAGGACAAAAATGGGTAGCTTGCGTGAAATCCTCGATCGCAGCGAATTGTTTTCCGGCCTGGGCCCCGAGTCCGTGGCGCGCATCGCGGCCTGCCTCAAGCCCGTCGTCTTCGAGGCCGGTTCCTGCGTTTGCCGGGAAGGCGAGGCCGGCGACACCATGTACATCATCGTCGCGGGCGGGGTTTCGGTCCTGAGCGACATGGGCTGGGGCCAGCGCGAGATCGACCGGAAGGAGCCGGGCGAGGTCTGCGGCGAGATGGCCCTCATCTCCGACGAGGTCCGTTCGGCCACGGTCAAGGCGGTCGAACGGACCGAATGCCTGTCCCTCGGAAAGGACGACTTCGAGTCGCTGCTCGACCGGGATCCGGCGATGGCGCAGAGCATCGCCAAGCTCATGACCAAGCGCCTCTCCGCCCTGGTGCACCAGACTTCCAACGAGCTGCTCGGCGCCTACCGGGCGCTGACCTTCGCCATCGCCGATCTCGCCGAGTCCCGCGACCCGGAGACGGGCGCCCATCTCGAGCGGACCCGCAACTATTGCGTGCTCCTCGCCGAGCGGCTCTCGCGGAGCGCCCGCTACAAGGACGCCGTCTCCAAGTCCTTCATCGAGGGCATCTACCGGGTTTCGCCCCTCCACGACGTCGGCAAGGTGGCCGTCGCGGACGCGGTCTTGCTGAAACCGGGGCGCCTCAGCCCGGAGGAATTCGAGATCATGAAGACGCATACGACGGCCGGGGCCGGCGCCTTCAAGAAGGTTCTCCAGCAGAGCGACTCCGAGCTTTTCCGCATGGCCTACCGCATCTGCCTCCACCATCACGAGCGCTGGGACGGCTCCGGCTACCCCCAGGGCCTCGCCGGCGAGGCCATCCCCCTCGAGGCCCGCATCATGGCACTGGCCGACGTCTACGACGCGCTGCTCTCCAAGCGCGTCTACAAGCCGCCGATGACGCCGGAGGCCACGCGGGAGGAAATCCGGAAGGCCGCCGGCACCCAGTTCGATCCCTTCATCGCCGGGATCTTCCTCGAGAACATCGGGCAGTTCGAGGAGATCCACGCGAAATTCGAAGGGGATTGAGGGTCGCCGCGCGGGGCCGCCCGATCCCTTCCGGCGCGCCGCGCGTGAGCGATAGCCATTTGACGCGGCGCGGCGTCGTCGTGGAAAATGCGGAAACGCGTCACTTCGGGAGGCGGGGAGGGGCAATGGTCGACGAAAGCGATGGACCGCCTGGGCGGTGGTCCTTCAACCTGCGGGACTTGGAACAGGGAATCCGGCGGAAGCTGGCGGAAGGGGTGACGACGCGCGTCTTCCCCGGCGACCGGCTCATGCTCTCCGTCGTCAGCTTCGAGCCCGGCGCCGAGGGACGGATCCACAGCCATCCCGAGGAGCAGTGGGGGCTTCTCCTCGAGGGGAGCTGCTTCAGGATCCAGGACGGCGAAGAGCGCGCGATGGCGGTCGGCGATTTTTGGCGGACGCCCTCCGGCGTGCCGCATGGCCTTCGGGCCGGGCCTTCCGGGGCCTTGGTGCTCGATATCTTCAGTCCGCCCCGCGCGGAGTACGCCAAGGCGGGCGAAGGGTTCGGGGAAGGGCAGGGCGGCTGAAGGCTCCCGGTCGTCGGGATTGTCCCGAGCAAGATTGCAGCCTCGCGGCCCCGGTCTCGGGAAGCGGTCGGCCTATCGCTCTCCCCGCGGCCCTTCGGCCTCTTCCCCAGGCTTTTTCGCGATGAAGTCCAGGAAGGCGCTGACCCGCTCGTGGACAAAGAAGTCGCGGGCGCGGGGCCGGGTGCGGAGGAGGAGTCCCTCCAGGCGGGTGACGCGCGAAATCGCGACATAGGCTTGGCCGGAGGCGAAGGCCCCTTGGGAGAGGTCGACAAAGACCTTCTCCAGGGTGCGCCCCTGGGCCCGGTGGATGGTGATGGCCCAGCCGTGGAGGAGGGGCAACTGGCTGTAGCGGTCGGTGACTTCCTCCGCCAGTTCGCCGCCGCGGAGGACGAATTTGGCTTTTTGCCAGGTGTGGCGGCCGACGCGGAATTCCCCCTTTTCGTCCCGGAGCGTGACGCCGTCCTCTTCCAAGGCGGCGACCGTGGCGAGGGTGCCGTTGACCCAGCGGTGGTCCGGATCGTTGACGGTCAGGAATACCCGGGTGCCGACCTTGAGCTCCAGGAGGCGCGGCGCCGGCAGCTCCTCGTCGTCGAGCTCCTTGGCGAAATGCCCTTCCGCGACGGCTTCGTAGCCGCGCGCGGGACCGTCCAGGGCATCCTGGCGGTAGCGGTTCAGCCTTTGGGCCTCGTCCTTGCGCGCCGTGAGGACGAGGTGGTCGGCGGGCGGTTTTTTCCCTTCGGGGAGGACGCGCGACTGGAGGAGGTCGAGGTCGGCCTCGGTCACCGTGCCCGAGCGGCAACGATCGAGGGTGGCGAGGAAATCCGCCTCGTTCTGGCGGAAGACCCTCGTGAACTCCACGCGGCGGATCTTTCGCGCCCTCGTGCGCAGGACCAGGGAGGAAAAAAAGAAGGGGCTTTTATAGCGTTCGGAAAAGAGCTCGCCCGGGCGGCTGTAGGGATCGGGCTCGACCGGCGGCAGCTGGTAGGGATCGCCGAAGAGGACAAGGCGCGCGCCACCGAAGGAGAGCCGCGGCTCACCCTTGGCCCGCCGCATCCGCCGGTCCATCTCGTCGAGCAGGTCCGCGCGGACCATGGAAATCTCGTCGATGACGATACAGTCGACCTTGGCGAGCTTCGGGAAGAGGCGGGACTCCCGATCCGGATCCAGGTCGGTGTCGAAGTAGGCCTTTTCCCCGGGATTGATCCAGAAAAAACTGTGGATGGTCTGCCCGCCGATGGTGAGCGCCGCGACGCCGGTGGGGGCCAGATAGACCGTGTTCCTCGGCCGCAGCTCGGTTTTCAGGTAGTGGAGGAAGGTCGACTTGCCGGTGCCGGCTCGTCCGGAAATCCAGATGAAGCGCTCCCTCTCGTCCTCGAGAAGGGCAATGGCCGACTTCATCTCCTCGGTCAGGATCATCATGTCCACGTAGGCCTCATACGATAATGAATGTCTGCGCCGGTCGCGTGCGGCTTTCGCCAAGCCGGGGACGAAGGCCGGATCCCGGGCCCGACGCGGGGGGATCCGCGATCCCTCGGGCTCCAAGCGGCGCCTTGAGACTAGTATCCTCCGTCCGTCACTGTCAACGCCGAATCGAATCCGGCCGGGTGGTCGACGCACGGCTTGACGCGGCTTCTCCGCTCGGGGTAGGAAGGTTGCTCGCGGTTCCGCTACTACGGCGTCGAACGGTAATCCCCCCATCGGCATAGGCCGATCTTCCGGATCCTGCCTTCGACGAGAGCCGCGTTTACGCCTACGGCGTAGGGCGAAGTTTTCGGCGGGCGGGGAATCGGGAAGCGAACGCAAGGAGTTCCCGTGACCAAGAACAGCAAGGCCATCCGCATCCTTGTCGCCGGCACCGGCATCAACCTGAGCATCGGTTTTCTTTACGCCTGGAGCGTGTTCAAGAAGGCCATGGTGGTGCCTCTCGCCCAGGGAGGCTGGGGCTGGACCCACACCGAGGCCAACGCCGCCTACACGACCGCCGTCGTCATCTGGGCCGTCGCCCTCCTCCTCGCCGGCGTGATCCAGGACCGCATCGGGCCCAAGTGGGTCATCCGCATCGGCGTCGCCTTGGTGGGCCTCGGGCTCGTCGCCTCCAGCTTCTTCTCGACGCCGCTCGCCCTCATGATCACCGTCGGCGTCGTCGTCGCGACGGGCATCGGTTTCGTCTACGGCTGCATCACGCCGATGGCCATGAAGTGGTTCCACCCCTCCAAGAAGGGGCTCGTGAGCGGCATCACCGTCGGCGGCTTCGGCGTCGCGGCGGTCTATTTCGCCCCCCTCGCCGGCGCCCTCATCAAGGCCTACGGAATCTCCCGGACCTTCCTTGTCCTGGGATCGGGCATCCTGGTCGTCGGCGGCTTCCTCTCCCTCCTCGTCGACAATCCCCCCAAGGACTATGTCCCCGCGACGCCGGCGCGCGTGTCGACGAAGAAGCACGCCCCGCGCCACTCCGGCCACGACTACACCTGGCGCCAGATGCTCGGCACCCCCCAGTTCTACCTGCTCTGGGTCATGTTCGTCTTCGCCTCCTCCGCGGGCGTGATGATGATCGGCCACCTCGCGACCATCGCCTCCAAGCAGGCGGCGATCGCCAATCCCGCCTACCTCGTCTCCCTCCTCGCCGTGTGCAACGCGTCCGGACGCATCGGCGGCGGTTACCTCTCCGACAAGATCGGGCGCAGGAACACCCTGCTTCTCGTCTTCTCCACCCAGCTCCTCAACATGCTCGCCTTCGGTTTCTACGCCACCGTTCCCCTCATCGTCCTCGGGACCGTCGTCGCGGGCTTCTCCTACGGCTCCCTTATGTCCACCTTCCCCTCCATCACCTCCGACTATTGGGGCATGAAGGGCTACGGGACCAACTACGGCGTCCTCTACACCGCCTGGGGCGTCTGCGGCGTCGTCGGCCCCCTCCTGGCCGGCTGGGCGGTCGACACGACCGGCAGTTACGCCGCGGCCTACGGCATCTCCGCCGCCCTCCTCGGCGTCGCCATCGTCCTCGGCCTCCTCCTGAAGCCGGTCACCGCGGCACCGAAGGCCGCGCCGGCGGCCGCCGCCGCGGCGGGCTGACCACTCCGTCCGGCGCGGTCTTTCGGCTTGCGGCCCCGCCGGGCTTCGTGCTGTAGTGTGGGGTCAGGCGCCCGCGAGGCGCGCGCGGAAGGAAGCCTATGACGCTGCTTGAACGGATCCGCGAGGCCTCACTGCTCGAGTTCAACGAGCGGGGGCCCCGCTTCACGATGGACGACGTGTCCCGACGCCTCGGCATCAGCAAGAAGACGCTATACGAAGAGGTCCGGGACAAGGAGAGCCTCCTCGTCATGCTCGTGGAGGACGCCTGGGCGAGCATCAAGGCGCAGGAGGCGGCCATCGTCGCCGCCGGCTCGCTCGACGCGGCTGCCAAGTTCCGCGCCGTCGTTTCAATCATGCCGGTCCTCGGCTCGGCCCTCGACTACCGCAAACTCCGCGAGCTCCAGGAGCTCTACCCCGCGATCCGCGACCGAATCGACGGCCACCTCGAGGCCGACTGGGAGGTGACCCTCGGCCTTTACGAGGACTGCGTCGCGCGCGGGGAGTTCCGGCCCGTGGACCGCGACGTCCTCCGCGAGGTGCTTTACGCCACGATGGAGCGCATGCTCGTGGACGACTTCCTCGAGCGCAGCGGCAAGGCCTACGACGAGGCCCTGGGTGAAGTGCTCGACCTTCTCGTCGAAGGGCTCAGGGCCTCTCCCGGCGCGGCCCGGCGGAGTGGTGGAGGCGGTCGCCGGGCTTGACTGCCCCGTTGTCCACGAAGAGCTCCGGGTATAGGATTTTGTCTCGTCTCCGCGCGCGGCCGCGCCGCGCCGCGCCGTCCCGCCGCCGGTCGCCGCATTTGGGCTTGTCGGAAACTCGAAATCGAATTATAGTTTCCGTCATCACGAACACGCGGTTCACCGGCTTGGCCACGTCCGGGCGGGCCGCGCGCGGGCGCGGGAAGCGCCCATCCGGGAGCATCATGAACGACGAGAGATCCGGGACGCCGTTCCCGGCGGATTTCATCTTCGGCGCCGCCACCGCCGCCTACCAGATCGAGGGCTCTCCCCAGGCGGACGGCAAGGGGCCCTCCGTCTGGGACGAGTTCGTCCGCCGCAAGGGAGCCGTCCGCACGGGAGAGACGGGCGACCAGGCCTGCGACCACTATCGGCGCATGGGCGACGATGTCGCCTTGATCAAGGAACTCGGCCTCGACGCCTACCGCTTCTCCATCTCCTGGCCGCGGGTCCAGCCGTCGGGCCGCGGCGCCGCCAACGGCGCGGGACTCGACTTCTATTCGCGCCTCGTCGACGCCCTGCTCGCGGCCGGGATCCGGCCCTTTCCCACGCTCTTCCACTGGGACACGCCGCTCGCCCTCCAACGAGAGAAGGGCGGTTTCCTTTCGCGCGACGCGGCCGAGCGCTTCGGCGACTACGCGGAGCTCGTCGTCCGCTCGCTCGGCGACCGGGTGAAGGACTGGATCACCGTCAACGAACCCTTCGAGCACGCGGTCTTCGGCCATTTCTTCGGCAGCCACGCCCCCGGGCTCAAGCGGCCCTGGGCCTACCCGAAGGTGATGCACCACATCCTCCTCGCGCACGCGGCGGGCATGGAGCGGATCCGCGCCTTCGCGCCCGGGGCCGCGGCCGGTCCGGTGCTTTCCCAGACCCCGGTGGCGCCCCTAGTCCCCGGCCGCGACGAGAAAGCCGCCTTCCTGGCCGACCAGTTCATGAACCGCATAACGCTCGATCCGATCCTCAAGGGGCGCTACCCCGAGGAGCTCAGCCGCGCTCTACGCGCCTTTTGGCCGAGGATGGAGGCGGATGACCTGGCCCGCGTCTCGGCGCCCTGCGACTTCATCGGACTCAACTACTACAGCCGTGAGCGCGCCTCGCGGAATCCGCTGGTGCCCTTCCTCGGCTTCTGGGTGACCGGCAAGGACGGCGGCCGACCCGAGGGCGAGTCGGGCGGCACGCGCACCACCGCGATGGGCTGGGAGGTCTGGCCCCGCGGCCTCGAGGAGCTCCTCCTCCGGATGCGCGACGAGTACGGCAATCCGCGGGTCATCGTCACCGAGAACGGCGCGGCCTTCACCGACGAGGTGGAGCGGGGGGCGGGCGCCCCGCGCGTCAGGGACCGGCGCAGGGTCGAGTTCCTCCGCGACTACGTGCTCGCGATGAAACGCGCGATGGACGCGGGGGCGAACGTCGGCGGCTACTTCGTCTGGAGCCTCATGGACAACTTCGAGTGGGCGGAGGGCTATCGTCCGCGCTTCGGCCTCGTCCGGGTCGAGTACGGCACGCAGGAACGCGTCATCAAGGATTCGGGGCGCTGGTACTCGGCCCTGGCGAGGACCAAGCGCGTCCCGGACGCGGAGGAGGCGCTCACGTGACGCGCGAAGACACCGCGGCGGCGGGCTCGGCGGGAGCCGCCGGAGCCGCCTATCGCGTCGAAGCCCTGCCGACCTGGCGGGCCGTCATGTTCTCCATCGGGCAATTCGGCTGGAGTCTCGTCATCTTCTCGGTCGGCAACCTGGTCAATTATTTCTACTTCCCGCCGATGGTCGACGGCGCGCCGACCTTCCCCGTGAGGATCTTCCAGGGAGCCGTGGTCGGCGTGCTGACGATCGTCGGACTTTCGAATTTCGCGGGCAGGATCTTCGACGCGGTCACCGATCCCTGGATCGCGGTCCTCTCCGACCGCTCGAAAAACCCCTTCGGCCGGCGGCGCTTCTTCCTCGCCGTCGGCGCGCTGCCGGCGGCGCTGACCTCGGTCCTCGTCTTCACGCCCCCCGTTCCCGGCGAGTCCTGGCTGAACGGCGTCTGGCTGATCGTCATGCTCCTCGCCTTCTACCTTTTCATGACGATCTACACGATTCCCTACGGGGCGCTCATCGCGGACCTGGGCCACACCGCGGAGCGGCGGCTCGGGCTCGCGACCCTCACTTCGGTCACCTGGGCCATGGGCTTCTTCGCCGGCAACGCCGTCTACGCCATCAAGGACCTCCTCCAGGGCGCGGGCCTCGCCCCGGCCGACGCCTTCGTCGCCTCGGTCGCCTTCTTCGCCGCCGTCGGCTTCGTGGCCATGCTCATGCCGGTCATCTTCATCGACGAACGCCGCTTCTGCCGGCCGGTGCGCGCCACGGGCGGCGCCTTCAAGTCCCTCGCCGGCGCCTTGGGCAACGGCGATTTCCGCACCGTCCTCATCGGCCAGTTCCTCTACTACGCCGCGAACGCCTTCCTCGAGATCGGCATCGTCTACTACGTGACGGTGTTGATGCGGCTTCCGGAGGCGATGACCTTCACCCTCATGGCCGCGATGTTCGTGACGAGCTTTGCCCTGTACCCCCTGGTCCTCGCCGGCGCGCGGCGTTTCGGCAAGCGGCCGCTCATGGTCGCGGGCTTCGCCATCCAGGCCATCGTGTTCGTCCTCCTCGGCCTTACGGGCGCCGTGCCGGGCATGCCGGCCCTCGCCTGGGGCTGGATCGTCATCATGATCCAGACCCTGCCTTCCGCGATCACGGGCATCCTGGCCACCGCCATCGTCGCCGACATAGCCCGGGCCGACGGCGTGCGGACGGGCGACCACAAGGAGGCCGTCTTCTCGGCCACCAACGCCTTCGCCATGAAGATCGCGATCTCGGCGGCGAACCTCGTCTTCCCTTCCTTCCTCCTCCTCGGGAGGAGCGCGGGGCGGGACCTGGGCGTCCGGCTCACCACCGTCGTCGGCGCGGTGCTCTGCGCCCTGGCGGCCTGGGCCTTCTCCCGCTACCGCGAGGATCGCGTCGCCGCGGAGCTCGAGCGGGAGTCGATCGAGATAGTGTCCGTTTGACCGCGGCGGC
>DAINBW010000028.1:10567-12313 GCA_036732745.1 Spirochaetales bacterium
CTGGCGGACCTTGAAGCGTCGAAGCCGGGGGGCAAGCCCTTCCCGTCGTCGGCGAGGACCAAGGAGACCCGCCCCTCCTTCCGGGAAAGCGAGACGGCCACGGCGCCGGGACTCCCTTCCGCAAATGCGTACTTCATCGAGTTCGTGAGGAGCTCGTTGAGGATGATGCCGAGCGGAAAGGCCACTCCCACGGGCAGCGGGAAATCCTCGATGCGCGCCGCGAGGGTGACGCGGGACTCACCGCCGTACAGTCCCATCACCGAGTTCGCCAAGTCCCCGAGGTAGGCCCTGGCGGGCAGGACCTCGAAGCCGTCGGAATGAAGGAGCTTCTCGTAGACCTGGCGCATTCCCTCGATGCGTCCGATCGCCTCAAGCAGGTGGCCCTTGGCCGCCGGCTCGTCGAGGCCTTCGGCCTGGGATACGAGGAGGCCGATGACGGTGGCGAAATTGTTCTTGATCCGGTGGTGCACCTCCCGGAGGAGGGTTTCCTTCTCGCGCAGCCGCAGCCGCACTTCCTCTTCGGCCCGCTTGCGTTCCGTGATGTCCTCGGCGATGCCGGCGATGCGGAAGGGCTTGCCCCCCGAATCCAGGATCGGGAAGGCGCGCGCCGAGATCCAGGAGATTCCCCCGTCGGGTTTCCGGATCCGGTAATCGGGGAAAATGACGGGCGCGCTGGGGGCACGGTCCCCGCGCGGGATGGCGGCGCGCACCTTCTCCCGGTCTTCCTCGACGATGGAATCGATCCAGTCCAAGGGGCGCCGGTACAGCTCCGCGGGGTCGCGGCCCCAGACGGCGGCATAGGTGGGGCTGATGTAGTGGATCACGCTCCAGTCGGGCGAGCCGAGCCACAGGACCTCCCGGACGTTTTCGGCCACCATGCGGAAGGTTTCGGCGCTCTTGCGGAGTTCCTCCTCGACCCGCCGCCGGGCGCTGACGTCGAGCATTGCGCCGATCATCCGGACCGCCGCGCCGCGTCCGTCCCGCAGGACAAAACCCCGGTCCAGCACGGTCGCGTAGTCGCCGTCGGCCTTCCTGAAGCGGTATTCATCCGTCCAGATCTCGGCGCGGGGATCCTCGACCACCGCGAAGAATCCCCTTTGCACCCGCTCCCGGTCCTCCGGATGGACGCGCTCGACCCACCAACCGGCCGTCACGGGCCCTTCGACCGCCTCCGCCCAGCCAAAGACGCATCGCCCCGACTCGTTCCAGCGTTGGGTATCGGTGGCGACGTCCCAGTCCCAGATGACATCGTTCGTGGCCTTGTTGGCCAAGCGGAGCCTTTCCTCGCCCAGGTGGAGCTCTTCTTCGGCCCGTTTTCGCGCGGTGATGTCCCTGAGAAAGGCGACAACCCGATCGCCGCCGAGGGGATCCCGGCGCGCGCTGACCTCGAGGTCGTAGAGGGAGCCGTCCTTGCGGCGGTGTCTTGTCGTGAAGCGCTCCTCCCCCGTCGCCATGAGCAAGGCCAGGTGGGCCGCGGTCTCCTCCGGAGTCTCCGAGGCTTCCACGTCGGAAATGCCCATGGCGAGGAGTTCCTCCTCCCGGTAGCCGCTCATGCGGCAGTAGGCTTCGTTGACCTGGAGGAAACGGCCTGAGGCGTCCGTGAGCCAGTAACCATCCAGGGAGGTCTGGATGATCTTGCGGTGGAAGGCCTCGCTGTTCCGGAGGCGCTCCTCCACGAGGTGGCGCTCGGTTATGTCCTCGAAGGCGACGGCCAGGCGCCGCCGCGGGAGGGCGAAGGCATGGATG
>DAINBW010000029.1:0-5096 GCA_036732745.1 Spirochaetales bacterium
CAAGATCCACGAGAGCGAGACCAAGACCGCCGGCGGGATCATCATCCCCCAGACCGCCCAGGAGAAGACCCAGACGGGCGTCGTCGTCGCCGTGGGCACCGACGCCGACGTGATCAAGGTCAAGGAAAACGACAAGGTCATGTACGACAAGTACGCCGGCACCCAGATCAAGATCGACGGGACCGAGCACCTCATCGTGAAGATGGCCGACATCCTCGCCGTCATCGAGTAATCGAAGCGTCCTTTCCAAAAAGGCGAGAGCCGCGCGGGTCGACCCGGGCGGCTCTCGTTTTTTTGTCGTCGTTTCGCCGGCGCGGGGCCAGCGGTGCTTGTTCCGGCTTGGCGTGGGCCGGCGCGGCTCGCCCCCGCGGGGCTTGTTCCCGCGGGATCCGCGCCCGGGCGCCTACTCGGTGAGGATGGCCAGGATCTCCTCCGGCTTCGTCGCGGCCACGATGGCGGCGCGCTTCTCGGCGCTCTTGAAGAGGAGGCTCACCTCGGCCAGGAACTGGAGGTGGGGACCGGTCTTGCCGGCGGGGGAGAGGGTCATGATGAAGATGCGGCAATCCTCGCGGTCGAGGGCCTCGAAATCGACTCCCTTGTCCGCGACGCCGATGCAGGCCACGAGATCGTCCACCGCGTCCGTCTTGCCGTGGGGGATGGCGATGCCGTGCTTCATGCCGGTGCTCATCCGCGACTCGCGCTCCAGCACGGCCTTGCGCGCCGCGCCGAGGTCCTTGATCTTTCCGCCGCGGGCCGCGACGGCCAGCAGTTCGTCGATGATCGCTTCCTTCGTCCGGCCCTGAAGGTTTAAGGCTATGGCATCCCGCGTGAGGATTGTCTTGAGGTTCATGGGTTTATTCTACGACCCGATTCATGGAGACGTCAAGCTGGAAAGTCGATACGGGCGTTTCAGATAAAGAAACGCGCTTCCTTGTCCTGGGCCTGTCCGCCGCGCTTGGCGATGAAGAGGGCCGCGGCGCCGGCCCAGAGCGTGTCCAGGAAGGCGCCGACCGCGGCGAGGGGCAGGGCGATGGGCGCCACGATCAGGTAGCCGTTTTCAAAGCCCTTTCCGTAGAGCGTGCAGAGGGCGGTCAAGGCGACGATGGCGCCGCCTCCCGGCGCCGCGCTCAGCAGGAAGGTGAGGAGGGGGGCCGCGGCGAGGATCCAGGCCAGGCTGCCGATCGAGATGCCCAGGTTCGAATAGGAGGAGAGCACGACGATGAAGGACGTCGCCGTGACCAGGGCGGTGCCGGCGCGGCCCAGGATGAAGGCCAGGGGCAGGACGAGGCCGTTCGACCGGCGCCGGATGCCGAGGCTCTCCTTGGCGTGTTTCGTCAGCGAGCCCAGCGCGAAATAGACGTCGCCGGAGAAGAGCGCGCCGAGGGCGGGCGCGAGCAGGGCGTAGAGGTGGCGGTAGGGGTTCTTGCGGCCGCAGGCGAAGTAGAGGAAGGCGGGAATCGCGACGAGGGCCATCGCGAGGGCCTCGACGCCGATGACGAGGAGGAGGGGCCGGTAGATGTCGAGCCTGAGGGAGGACCGCAGTTCGAAGATGTTGTAGGCGGTCACGGTGATGATGAGGACGCCGAGGAACTCCGCGAAGAAGGAGTTGATCTGGTAGAAGATCCGCGAGAAGGAGTCGAAGAGGGCCAGGACGGGCTTGGTCGCGCCCCGGTCGAAGGAGAAGGCCAGGCCGAGGAGGGTCGCGAGGAAATAGACGGGGAGGAGATAGGCTCCGGGGGCGGCGAGGGTCGAAAAGAGGCTCGGCGGGAAGACGTCGAGGAGGAGGTCCTTGAGGCTCAGGACGGAGGCCGTCGGCGCGGCGTCGGCCAGGAGGGGGATGCGCGCGGGGCGGACGACCGCGGCCGTGATCACGCCGATCAGGGTGAAGGCGGCGACGGAAGCCACGAAGACGAGCACGGTCCGGCCGAGGGTTTTCCAGAATTCCTTGTCCTCGTTGAGCTCGAAGACGGCGACGGGCACGGAGAAGAGGATGAGGGGCACGAGGGCGTAGCGGCCGATCCTGATGGAAAGCTCGAAGAGGAAGGCGAGGACGCCGCGGAGGGTTTCGTCGCTGGTGGGGACGACGAGGGCGATGGCGGCGCCGAG
The DNA here is from genome assembly GCA_036732745.1 of Spirochaetales bacterium. GTDB lineage: Bacteria > Spirochaetota > Spirochaetia > Treponematales > Rectinemataceae > JAEUJG01. Next base: position 2,107 of record DAINBW010000029.1, read on the forward strand.
GAGGGCGCCGATGAGGTACTTCATCCAGATCTTCATGGGGGCAGAGCATAGCCTCTGCGGGCGCCACCGTCAATCTCGGGCCGGCCTTGCCCTCGGGACGCCGCGCGGATAGACTCTACGGGATGAACTTCGCGAGCACGCGCGGCGGGCTCCCGCCGCGACCCTTCCTTGAGGCGGTCCTCCGGGGCTATCCCGAGGACGGCGGCCTCTTCCTCCCCTCCGGCGACGCGGACCTGCGCCCGGCCGTCTACGCGCCCTCCGCCTCCTTCGCCGAGGCCGTGGCCCTGGCCGCCGGAGCCCTTTTTCCGGAATCCATCGATCCGGTCATGGCGGGGGACCTCGCCGATTCCTTCGCGCCCGAGCCGCTGTCCTTCGCGTACGGCCCCGACATCCTCGTGCTCGACCTTGCGCGGGGGCCCACGGCGAGCGCCGCCGATTATGGCGCCGCCTTCGCCGCCGCGATGCTTCCCCGGAACGCCGCGGCGGATCCGGCCTCCCGGCCCCTCCCCGTCGCCGCCGCTTCGGGGCGCGACGCCGCCGCCCTCGCCGCCGCCTTCCGGCGGAGCGGCGCCCCTTCCACCCTTGTCCTCCTCTGTCCCGAAGAGGGGCTTTTCTCGCTGGACCGTTGCCCCCCGCGCGATCCTTCGAACGCGGAAGCGCGGGTCCTCATCGTCGGCGTGAAGGGCGGCCTCGACGCGGCGCGCGGCCTTGAGCGGGCGGCCTCGGGCCTTGTCCTGCGGGACCGCCCCCTCCTGCCGATGGGCGCCGGCACCCCCGCCCGCCTCGCCGGAAGGGCCCTCCTCCTCGTCGGCCTCTTTTCCCTCGCCAGGAGCGGCGTCTCGGGCGATCTCATCGTGGCCGCGCCCCCTTCCGACGGGTTTGGGCTCGCCACGGGACTGTGGGACTGGAGCTGGGGCCTGCCCGTCAGCGCCTTCGTCTCCGCCCGCCTGTCCCAGACCGCCCGGGCCGGCGGCTTCGCGGCCTTCGGCGGCGCGGGCGAACTCGCCGGCTTCGGCTTCGACGCCGAGGGCGAGGAGCTCCTCGGTCGCTTTGCCCGCGATTATCCCCTCGGTTCCCTCGTCGTCCTCGCCGACGCCGATCCCGAGACCGCGGCGCGGGAGTCCGCCGCCCTTGTCGCGGCGGGGGGGCCTGCCCTCGATAGGGGCTCCTCCTTGGCCCTCGCGGCCTCGCGCCGCGCCCTCGAGGCCGGCTATTCGGGCCATGCCCGCATCGTCGTTCCGCGCTTCGCCGATCCGGCCTGGGACGGGGAGGGCTCGGGCGCCCCAAGCGCCGGCGCCCGCCTCGTCAGGCCCGACGCAGTCATCGCCCCGACGATGGCCGATCTCGAATCGGCGCTTCGCGGCCTCCTCTAGGCGCCGCCCGCGACCCCGATCCCTCGCGGCGCCGCCTCCCCTTAGGCGCCGTGTCCCCTTAGGCGCCGCCCGCCCCGGCGCCCGCCGGAGGGCGTTGCCTTTAAATCCCGTACCCGCTATCGTGCCTGCCATGCACAGCGACTCCGCCCGCGGCGCCGACCGGGAGATTTTCGCGAGCCTTTTCCGCATCGCCCTGCCCGTCATGGCCGGCAGCCTCGTGGAGACCCTCTACAACCTCACGGACGCCTTTTTCCTCGGCAAGCTCGGGGCGACGGAAATTTCCGCGCCTTCCATCGCCTTTCCGATAGTCTTTTTCCTCATCGTCTTCGGTTCGGGGCTTTCCGGGGCCGGCACGACCCTCATCGCCCAGTCCAAGGGCCGCGGCGATCCGAAAAAGATGTCCTTCTACCTCAATCAAATGGTCCTCATCCTCGGCGTCGCCGCCCTCCTCTTGAGCCTTGTCGGCCTTGTCCTGTCGCGTCCCCTCCTCGGTCTCTTGAAGACGCCGCCGGAGGTCTTCGAGGCCGCGGCCACCTACCTGACGATCATCTTCGCGGGCATGCCCTTCATGTTCGCCTACTTCGCGCTCCAGGCCTCGTTCACCGCCGTGGGCGACAGTTTCACCCCGCTGTGGGTCCATCTGGTCGCGGTCGGCGTCAATGTCATCCTCGATCCCCTCCTCATCTTCGGCCTCGGCCCCTTCCCCCGCCTGGAAGTCGCGGGCGCCGCCATCGCCACGGTTCTTTCGCAGGGCGTGGCCGCCGTCGTCTCCATCGCCATCCTCGCGCGCGGTCGCCACGGCCTCAAGCTTTCCCTGGGCGAGATGCGCCCCCGCGCCGACGCCGTCAAACTCTTCCTCCGCATCGGCCTGCCCTCCTCAGTGGGTCAGGGGCTCTCCGCCTTGGGCTTCGCCGTCCTACAGGGCGTCGTCAACTTCTTCGGCGCCTCGGCCATCGCGGCCTTCGGCGTCGGCAACCGCATCATCAGCCTCTTCGACATTCCCGCCCACGGCATCGCGAGCGCGGCGACGAGCCTCTCCGGCCAGGCCCTCGGGGCCCGGGACGAGGCGCGGGCCCATCGCGTCGTCCGCGTCGCCCTCCTCGCCTGCCTCGTCTTCCTGACGCCGCCCCTCGTCGCCTCCTTTTTCTTCGGCGGAGGCCTCGTGCGCTTTTTCGTGAATGACGCGGAGGCCATCAGGCTCGGCGGAATCATGTTCCAGGTCGTGAGCCCCTCGGTCCTCCTGTTCGGGCTCTATCTCGTCATCACCGGCGCCTTCCAGGGAGCGGGAGCGACCAAGATCATCATGGTCCTCGCCGTCGTCCGGCTCTGGGTCATCCGCGTGCCGCTCGCTTCCCTCCTCGCCTTCGGTTTCGGCATCGGTCCCGTTTCCATCTGGTACGCGATGTTCGTCTCGAACGCGGTCACCGCCCTCGCCGGCTTTGTCTATTACAAGAAGGGCTCCTGGCAGGGCGCGCTCGCGGGGAAGGGCGTCTAGGTCTTTCCGCGCGCCCTATTCCGTCGCCAAATCCCGCCGCATCAATCCGCCTATTAACGCCGCCGCACCGGTTACGCCGCGCCGGCTACGCCGCACCGGTTACGCCGCACCGGTTACGCCGC
>DAINBW010000029.1:5196-12224 GCA_036732745.1 Spirochaetales bacterium
CCGGTTACGCCGCGCCGGCTACGCCGCACCGGTTACGCCGCACCGGTTACGCCGCGCCGGTTACGCCGCGCCGCGCCACCTTCCTCCGCGAGGTGAAACTTGACAGCGCCATAAAGCGGGGCTATTATCAAGCAAGTTTCAAATGCTGGATGTTGCGTTTTGAAAAACAAAACGAACGACGAGCTCTTTGAAGCGACACGCCTGCACAACGACGACGAGCGCGCTCGGTACGCGCGGAGGCCCCTAGATGATCGAAGTCAGATGGCACGGACGGGGAGGGCAGGGCGGCTGGTCGGCCGCGCGGCTCCTCGGCGCGGCCGCCGCCCTCCATGAAGGGCGCCACGCGATGGCCTTTCCCTCCTTCGGGCCGGAGCGGCGCGGCGCGCCGGTCCTCGGCTTCACGAGGATCGACGAGGTCCGCATCAAGGATCGCAGCGAGGTCTTGGACTGCGACGCCGTCGTCGTGCTCGACGAGACCCTCGTCGAACCGGGCGTCGCCCGCGGCCTCAAGGCAGGCGGCTTCGCCCTCGTGAACACCAAGGATCCCGCGAAGTACGCCAAGATCTTCGGCGGCGCCGCGGGCGTCCGCGTTGTCGGCGTCGACGCGACCGCCATCGCCCTCGAGATCCTCGGCAAGCCGATCACCAACACGGCGATGCTCGGCGCCCTCGTCGGCGCCACCGGCTTCGTCACCCTGGAGGCCGCCCTCAAGGCGATAGCCTCCGAGATGCGCGGCGAGCTCGCGGCCAAGAACGCCGAGGTCCTCCGCCGCGCCTACGCGGAAGCGAAGGGAGCCAGGGCATGAGGCGCCCCGAGATCAGTCCCTGGAAGCGGCCGACGCGAGTCGCCGACTATCCCGTCGGGCCCGGCGACCGGGCCGGCCAGGTGGTGGCCGGCCACGCGGGTTGGCGCGTCTTCCGGCCCGTCGTCGACGAGGGAACCTGCGTCGCCTGCGACCGTTGCTGGCTCCTCTGCCCCGACGGGGCGGTGGACCGTTCCGCCGGCAAGGCCCGGATCGACTACGAGTTCTGCAAGGGCTGCGGCATCTGCGCCCACGAGTGCCCGAAGAAGGCCATCGCGATGGTCAAGGAGGGCGAATGAGCGCCGCCAAGGTTTTCTGCTCCGGCAACGACGCGGTCGCCCTGGGCGTCCGGCTCGCCCGCCCCGCCCTCGTCAGCGCCTATCCCATCACGCCCCAGACCGTCTGCGTGGAGCGGCTTTCCGAGTACGCGGAGGACGGCTCCCTCGACGCGGCCTTCATGCACGTGGAGAGCGAGCATTCCGCGATGAGCGCCGCCATCGGCGCCTCGAGCGCGGGCTCCCGGGTCTTCACCGCGACGAGTTCCCAGGGCCTCCTCTACATGGCGGAGACGTTGTTCTACGCCGCCGGCGGCCGCTTCCCCGTCGTGATGATGAACGCGAACCGCTCCCTGGCCCTCCCTTGGTCGATCTACGGCGACTGGAGCGACTCCCTGTCCCTCCTCAACTCGGGCTGGATCCAGGTCTACGTCGAGGACGCCCAGGAGGCGCTCGACATGGTGCTCCAGGCCTATCGCGTCGCGGAGGATCCGGCGGTGCTCACGCCCTTCATGATCAACCTCGACGGCTTTGTCCTCACCCACACCTACGAACTCGTGGAGCTGCCGGCGCAGGCCGAGGCCGACCGCTACCTCCCGCCCTTCAGGACCACGAACCGGATGAGCCTCGAGGCGCCCAAGAACCTCGGCTTCTCGACGACGCCGGAGGACAACACGGAGTTCAAGATCGCCCAGCACCGCGCCGTCCTCGCCGCGGCCGGGGTCGCGAAGAAGGCCGACGAGGAGTTCCAGGCGGTCTTCGGCCGCTCCTACGGCGGACTCGTCGAGGCCTACCACTGCGACGACGCCGAGGCCGTCCTCGTGACGCTCGGCTCCATCACCGGCACGGCGCGCCTCGTCTGCGACCGGCTCCGCGCCTCGGGCAGGAAGATCGGCGTCCTCAAGCTCCGCTACATGCGCCCCTTCCCCGCCGCGGAGATCCGCGCGGCGCTCGCCGGCAAGCGGGCGGTCGGCGTCCTCGACAAGGATATCTCCTTCGGCCACGAAGGCACGGTCTTCACCCACGTGAAGTCCGCCCTGGCGGAGCTCGCCAACCCGCCGTCCGCGGTCAACTTCGTCACCGGCTTCGGCGGCAGGGACGTGCCGCGCCCGGAGATCGAGCGCATGTTCAACACCCTCCTGGAGGGTCCGGCCGCGGCGGGGCCCGGTCCGGGCCGGGTCCATTTCACCGGAACGAGGTGCAGCGATGTCGAATAACTTCAAGCCGGTCTCCGTGAAGTCGCTGACCGAGCGCGAGCTCTTCTTCGGCCACAAGGGCTGCGCGGGCTGCGGCGCCGCGATCGCCGTCCGCCTCGCCCTCAAGGTCCTTGGCGAGCGCACCTACGCGGCGCTGCCCGCGGGTTGCATGTCCGCCGTCGGCTTCATCTGGCCGCAGATGGCCTTCGGGATCAACGCGGAGATCTCCACCTTCCCCGGCACCGCCTCCATGCTTTCGGGCATCAGGGCGGCCCTCGACCGGCAGGGGCTCGGGGACGTCAACGTGGTCGGTTTCGCCGGCGACGGCGGCACGGCGGACATCGGCCTCCAGGCCCTCTCCGGCGCGATCGACCGCGACGACCGCATCATCTACGTCTGCTACGACAACGAAGCCTACATGAACACCGGCATCCAGAAATCCGGCCTCACGCCCTTCGGCACGAAGACGACGACGACGCCCGCCGGCCGCAAGATCCCCGGCTGCCCGACCCGCAAGAAGAACCTCTTCGAGATCGTCGCCGCCCACGGCATCAAGTACGCCGCCACGGCCTCCATCGGCTATCCGAACGACTATCTCAACAAGGTCGCCAAGGCGGCCGCGACGCCGGGCGCGAGCTTCATCCACGTCCTCGCCTCCTGCCCGACGGGCTGGGGCACGCCGACCGAGACCGCCGTGGAGGTGGCCAAGGACGCCGTGGACACGGGGCTCTGGCCCCTCCGGGAGTTCGAGGACGGCGCCTTCCGCCTGAACCGCGATCCGGGGGAGTGGAAGCCCCTCCGCGAACACCTCCTGGCCCAGGGGCGCTTCAAGCACCTCGGCGCCGAGGAGCTTGCCTTCATCGAGGCCGACCGCGACGAGCGCTGGCGACGCCTCAGGACCGCCCGCGCCTAGGCGGGCTTTGGCCGCGCACTCCCGGCGCTCGCGCCGCGGCCTTCGCGCCGGCGCGGCCGCCCTTTGGGCGAGCTGTTCCCGTCGCCGCCGCGCCGGGGCTCCGCCGCGCCGCCGCGCCGCCGCGCCGCCGAGCCGCCACGGCCGTCATCACGGCGCCGCGGAGAGCGGTCCCCGGCGTTGACAGGGGGCCGCGCTCCGCGGTAGACTGCGCTTGGTTTTGACCCAGTAGCTCAGTTGGATAGAGCGGCTGCCTCCTAAGCAGCAGGTCGTGCGTTCGATTCGCGCCTGGGCCAACAGCGACGACAAGTACGAAAAAGACCCGCGGATTTCCGCGGGTCTTTTTTTGTCGTGACGCGGAACCCGGAAGGTTCCGCCCGCCGCGTCGCCGGCGGGCCGGTCCATCGCCGGCCCTGCGCCGGCAGGCCGTTCAGGAGCCGGCCGGCGGCTCGCCGGGGCCGTCGGGAGGCGTTCCGCCTTCGCCGAGGAGACGGCGTTTCTCCTCCTCGGCGCGGGCGGCTTCCTCGAGTTCGGCGAAGGGATCGCGGCGGGACTCGTCGTAGCCCTTGCGGAGATCCTCGAGATAGCGCGAGAGCTCGTCGGTGCGGGACTTGATGCGGTCGAGGCCGCCGGAGGCTGGGCCTTCGCCCTCGCCGGCGGCCTTGAGCCGCGCGAGGTCGATGCGCATCTGCTTGAGCTGGTTGACCGAGGAGCCGAGGCGGAGGCGGAGGACCTCGCTCTGGTTCTTGAGCTCCTCGTAGGACTTCTCCTGCTTCTCGATCTCCTCGATGGAGCGGCGGTACTCGGCCTTGATCGCCGCTCCCGAGCCGCCCGCGGCCGCCGTCTCCTCCTTGGCCAGGAGGGCTGCCTTGTCGCGCCCGAGCTCGGCCATCGGGATGGCGCCGACGATGCGGTCGATCTCGTTCGCCGACTGCGCGAGGAGGCGCACCTGGCCGACGTAGGCGTCGAGGGAGGGGCCGAGGTCCTCGTCGACGGGGGAGCCGGCCTTGACCTGCGACAGGATCGCCGCCTTGGCGCGCTCCGCCTCGTGGTACTGCTCGGCGTAGGGGCCGAGGTCGGCGGCGGCGGCCCTCCGGGCCTTGCCGGAGCGGAACAGCCCCTTCCAGCCGCCCTCCACGCCGAGGGAGGAGAGGAGCTGCCGCTCCAGCCTGGGACGCGTTATGCGATAGGACAGGAGGTGCGACAGGTAGCTGAAGACGAGGGCCGCCGTCGGGATGAGGAACCAGAGGAAGCCCGGATCGGTCATGAAGTTGAGGAGGCCGAGGAAGAGCGGCACGGCGACGGCGCTGGCGCCGTGCATCGCGAGGGAGTCCTTGGCGCGGTTGAGCTTCTTGTAGGTTTCGAGCTGGCCGCGGTCGAGGGGCGGCATCGAGTCCGCCTCCCGGGCCTTCTCGGCCCCGCGGGAGGCCGCGACGGCGGAGCTCAGGAGGCCGATGCCCCAGGCCCCCGAGACGATGGCCGCCCAGAGGAAGCCGCCGGAGGTGGTGAGGTTGATGAACCAGAGGACGCCGTTGACCGCGAGGAAGCTCGAAAGGTTGCCGACGAAGCCGCCGCGCTGTTTTCTCGCGCGCTCGGCGAGGGCGGTCCGGTAGCGCTCGAAATCGGCGACCCGCTCCTCCTCTCCCGGCTTCCAGCTGTCGTTCTCGCGGAGCTTCTTGTCCCACTTGCCCGTCTCGAGCTCCTCCTCGTCGCTCCGCGCCGCGTCCCTGCCCGCGCGGCGCTCCAGGCGCCGTTCCAGGCGCTCGCGGTGCCGCTCCATGCGTTCGCGGCGATCGCCCGGGTCGTAGGAGCGGTCCCCGGCCTCGACGCGGCCGCGGACGTCCGCGCGGGCCATGCCGCGTTCGATGCCGCGGCCGATCTCGGTGACGAGGCCTTCCACGGCGGCGCCGAGGTTCTTGCCGAAGGCGTCGGCGTCGAAGCCGCCGGGACCGAAGCCCCCGGAAGCCGGCGCGGCCTTGCGGTCCTTGAGGAGGAGGCCCTGGTCGGCCATCGTCGCGATGACCTCCCGCGCCTCGACGCCGTAGTAGCCGTAGCGGTCCAGGGCCTCGTCCACGCGGAGACGGCGGCCGGCGGCCTTGATGTCGAGGAGGATGGACTTGCGGATCTCGGAGAGGAGTTCCCGCGAGGCGTCCGCCGAATAGCCGCGGTCGGCCTCGAGGCCGGGCGCCTCGCCTGGATCGGCGTCGCCGGACGTCGCGCCCGGAGAGGCGGCGCGCGGCGGAGTGGGCGGGGTGGGCGGAACGGCCCGTCCCGCGGCCTGGTCGCCGGGACCGCGGCCAGCCGCGCCGGCGCGCTGGGAGGAGCCGGGCGCGCTCGAGGAGGCGAAGCCGCCGGGAAGGTCGGCCGCGGCCCGCTCGGCCGCCTCCGCCGCCTCCGCGTCCTTGTCGTCCTCCGTCCGCGGGCCCTTGCCCTCGCCGAGGTAGGAGCCGGGCTTGTAGCCGGGGCGCGGCTTGTCGCGGTTCGGGTCGAACTCGACGTTCGGGCTCGTGATCTCGTAGGCGTGGATCTCCTTCGTGATGTTCTTGAGGGAGACCTTGCCGAGCTTCTCGGCGCGGAATTCCAGCTTGTTGAGGACGAGGTTGTAGACGTCCTGGGAAAAGCAGATGCAGCCGGGGCGCGCGAGGGACTGCAGGCGCGCCGCGATGTTGATGCCCTCGCCGAGGGCGTCGTTTTCGAAGAAGTAGATGTCGCCGAGGTGGACGCCGATCCGGACGAGGAGGGGGAGCTCGGCGTGTTCCTTGTTGTGGGCGTAGAGCTTGTCCTGGATCTCGAGGGCGCTCTGGAGCGCCTCCACGGTGTTCTTGAAGTCGACGAGGAGGGCGTCGCCTATCGTCTTGATCACGGTGCCGTGGTGGCTCGCGACGATCCCGCCGATCAGCTCGTTGTGGAAGCGCAGGAGCTCGAGCGTGCCCGCCTCGTCGCTTTCCATCATGCGGGAGAAGCCCGCGATGTCCGTGTACATGATCGCCGCCAGGCGGTAGTCTTTTTGCTCCATGGTACCGTGAAGAATAGGCGAGCCCTCGCGGCCGCGTCAATACAGAGGAAAAGCGCCGGGAGGGCCCGCTACCGGACCTCGTCGAAGGAGCTCTCGAGGGCGGCCAGGTCGAGGCGGGCGACCTTGAGCCTGAGCCTTTCGTCCAGGGCGCGGCCGGGGCCGAGCTTGAGCTTCGTCTCGAGGCCGAGTTCGGGCAGGTAGACCACGGAGGCCGGTCCGGCCTGGCCGACGATGACGCCCTCGCCCTCCCAGCCCGGATGGCGGAGGAGGTAGACGATGGCCCAGTGGAGGTCGCTCGCGCGCTCGGCCGCCTTCGTGCCGGACTGGGCCGCCTGGGCCAGGGCGCAGCGGCGCTGCACCTCGTCGGAGGAGAGCGGCTCCCGCCCGGCCAGGACGGCGCGGATCTGCATGTGGCCGAGGAGGTCCTGGTAGCGCCGCAAGGGGCTCGTCGACTGGGCGTAGAAGGAGAGGCCGAGGCCCCGGTGCGCGGTGGGCGTCGGGCCCGAGATGCCCGCCCGCATGAGGCGGCGCCGCGCGAACTGCGCCGACAGCGCGTCGCCCCGGGCCTCGGCGCCGGGTTCGGAGGGCGCCTCCTGGCCGTAGAAGGGGAAGGCGAGCTTCCGCTCGAAGGCCCAGCGCGCGGCCGCCTCGCCGGCCATGAGCATCATTTCGCGGACGATGCCGCTCGAGCGGGTCGCGGGCACGGGGTCGATGCGGATCTCGCCCTCGACGAGGTAGGGCCGCACCTCGGGGATGTCGATCTCGATGGCGCCCTCGGCGAGGCGTCGGGCCGTGCGGAGCTCGGCGAGGCGGGCCAAGGCGGCGAGGG
>DAINBW010000030.1:0-12180 GCA_036732745.1 Spirochaetales bacterium
ACGAGGCCATCCAGCTCGACCCGAACAACGAGACGGCCGTCGCCCTCAAGGACCGCGTCCTCACCTTCCAGGGCGGCACCGCGCAGATCGTCCTTTCGAGCTACGCCGAGGAGCAGTACCGCATCGCCGTAGAGGCCTTCCAGGGCGGCAACTACCTCCAGGCCCTGGCCACGATCGAACGTCTCCTCCAGGACCCCAAGAACAAGCGGAGCCAGAAGCTCCTCGACCTCTACAAGAAGATCCAGGCCCGCCTATAATGCCGATCACCATCATGCCGCCACACAAGCGCTTCACGCCGGCGCGCCGGACAGCCCGCAGGCCCGCCGGCCGGGGCCTCCGCGGAGCCCTCCTCCTCGCCCTCTGCCTCTTCGCGGGCTTCCGCGCCGCCGCCCAGGACTACTACTGGGAGGCGCCGCGCCCCCTCGTCGACGGGACGGGCCGCTTCCCGACGGCCCTGACCTCCTCCAGCGGCTTCATCGTGCTCTGGCAGGAATCGGAGCCCCTGGCCGCAAAAGAGGGCACGGTCGCCGGCGGCGCGGAGGGCGACGCGCGCCAGGCCTGGCTCTCCCTCGCCCGCTTCTCGGGCGGCGCCTGGGAGATGAAGCGCCGCTTCGCCGGCCCCTACGAATTCCGCGGCAACGAACCCCTCCTCTACTCCGCCGCCTCGGAGAACGGGCACGTCGGCATCGCGGCGGCCGCGGGCGACGGCGCCATCGAGTTTCTCCTGTCCAAGGACGGCGGACGCAGCTTTGAAAAGGCCGAAAGGCCCGCGCCGAGCGCCGCGGCCGTCGCTCCCCGGCTCTTCCCCTCCGCGGCGGGCGGCTGGCTCCTCTTCGCGACGCAGGGCGCCACCGACTCGCTGACGATGTTCTACACGACGAGCCGCGACGGGAGCTCCTGGACTCCCTTTGCCCCCCTCGTGGACGCGGCCGACGGCCTCAGCCTGAACTTCCTGCCGAGTTCGGCCCGCTCCAAGGACTCGGGCGGTCGCCCCGTCGACATCGTCGTCTTCCAGTCGCTGATCGCGGGCACGCGCCCGACCTTCCAGCTCTTCACGAAAATCTCCGCCGACGGCGGCGCGACCTGGTCCACGGCGCGGCGCCTCACCGACTTCCCCGATCCCGTCGTCAAGGAGCGGAACGAGGCTGACGCCTTCGACAACCAGCGCCCCTTCCTGGCGGAAACCGCGGGCGGCCTCTGGTGCGCCTGGGAGCGGCGGACCCTCTCCGGCCAGACCCAGATCTACGCGGCGGCCCTCGCGCCCGACGGCTCGGCCCGGCTCCCGTCCGTGGACCGCGTCTCCTCGGGCGCGGGCGCCTGTTCGGCCCCCGCCGTCTTCGAGCTCGACGGCCAACCCGCGGTCGTCTGGTTCGACAACCGCCGCGGCGGCAACCGCGTCTACTACGCCCAGCGCCGCGGCGTCGACTGGGCCGAGGTGGAGCTCTCGGGCTCCCGGGGCGACGCCTCCTTCGGGCGGGTCGTCCTCTCCGCCGGCAAGCCCTACGCCTTCTGGCAATCGAGCGAGGGCGCCCGCGAGCGCATCCTTGTCCTCGAGCCGGACACGAGCGCGGCGCCGCCGGCCCTGGTCGCCCTCGACTTCACGCCCGGCGTCCGGACCCGCCGCGAAAGCGCCAACTTCCGCGTCGAGCTGGCCCCGGACTCCTCGGGCATCGAAGGCTACTCCTACCTCTGGACGCGGGATCCCGCCGCCGAGCCGCCGCGGCGCACGATGAACCTGCCGAACCAGCCGCGGCTCTCCTTCACGGCGCCGGAGGACGGGGCCTGGTACCTGGCCGTCGCGGCCGTCGACTACGCGGGCAACTGGTCCCGCGCGGCCCGCGTCCGCTTCGACCGCGACCGCACGCCGCCGCCGCCGCCCCTCTTCATGCCGCCCCTGGCCGACGAGCGCGGCTTCCTGGCCTCCAACACCTTCGACCTGACCTGGACCCGTCCCGACGCCGAGGACGTCGCCGGCTACACTTGGGAGCTGCGCTACGTCGGCGGCCTCGAGCGGGCCGCCGGCGCCGCCCTCCCGCGGCCGTCCGCCGGGGCCAGGCCGCCGCTGCCGGGACTCGCCCCCTACGAGGCGGTCCTCGTCGAGCGCTCGGGACCGCCCCAGCCGCCGCCCGTCCTCCTCGGCCGGGATCCCAAGGTCGCCTACCGCAACGTCGACGACGGCTATTACCTCTTCTCCGTCGCGGCGATCGACCAGACGGGCAACATCGGCGACGCGGCGACCATTCTCTTGCGCGCCGACAAGTACGTGCCCTACACGGCGATCACCTACGCCGACGCGCGGCGCGACGACTTCGGCCGGACGAGCCTCAGGCTCCTCGGCCGCGGCTTCACCGCGGAGGGCCTCGCCGAGCGCGTCGTCATCGACCGCGACGGCCGCGAACCCTTCGACCTGGAGCGCGACCGCGCCTCCGGCGGCTTCCGCGTCGCCTCCGACCGGGAGATCGACGGCCTCGCCTTCGAAGGCCTCGAGGCGGGCGCCTACCGCCTCGGCGTCTACCATCCGAAGCGCGGCTGGTACTGGACCGGCGCCCTCCTCTCCGTCGACGCGGCGGGCACCCTCAAATTCGGCGCCCAGGCCGGCGAGTACCGCCCCTCCTGGGCCCTCGTCGAGCCCCGCCGCTACCGTTTCTCCCTCTACGACGCCATCGTCGCCGCCGCGGTCCTCTTCTCGGTCCTCGGCATCGTCCTCTCGCTCAGGCAGGTCGCGGCCCTCGTCCGCGACGGCCAGACCATCCGGCGGGAAGTCCTCGCCCTCGTCCAAGGAGTGCCCATGCCCAGCGCCGTCATCATCGCGGAGACCAAGGCCCTCGGCCGCAAGGGCGTGGGCCTCCGGGGAAAACTCGTGGGCACGATCATCGTCCTCGTCCTCTTCGTCGTCGTCCTCCTGGCCGTGCCCCTCGGCGTCTTCATGACGCGCACCCAGTCCACGAACCTGGCCAAGGGACTCGAGCAGCGCGCCCTCGTCCTCCTCGAGAGCGTGGCCCAGGGCGGCCGCTCCTACCTGCCGGCCGCCAACGTCCTCGAGCTCGGCTTCCTCCCCCAGCAGGCCAAGGCCATGCGGGACGCGGCCTACCTCACGGTGACCGGCTACGGCGCCGACGCGAGCACGGAGCCGGACGCCGTCTGGGCGACCAACGACCCCGACATCCTCTCGCGCATCGACGGCCCGGAGCTCCGGCCCGGCTCCTCGCGCCTCCAGGACGGCCTTACGCCGCGCATCGCGTCCATCGTCGAGGAGGTCAACTCCCGCGCGGCCCTCGAGGTCGGCGTCATCAACGAGACCCTGGCGGCCTACACGCAGGAGGGCCGCGCCCTCGCGACCAAGCTCGACGCCGCCTCCCAGCGGCGCCTCGCGGAGATAGCCGACACGAGCCGGGGCCTGGAGCGCGACCTCAACGAGAAGCTCTTCGCCCTCGCCAACGCCTCCGTCGGCTCGGAGCCGCCCTTCGACCCCGCCGCCGGCCTCAAGCAGGGCCAGCGCTACCTCTTCTACAAGCCCATCCTCTACCGACGCGGCCAGGACAAGCTCTACTACCGCGGCATGGTCCGCCTGGAGGTCACGACCGACCTCATCGCCGCGGACGTGCGGAACGCGACCACCACCCTCGTTCGCATAACGCTTTCGATCGCCGCCATCGCGCTGGCGCTCGGCGCGGCCGGCGCCCTCCTCCTCTCCTCGATCATCGTCAAGCCGATCCGCAAGCTCGAGTCGGCGATCAAGCGGATCCGCGACGAGCCGGACAAGGAAAAGCTCGGCGACATCGAGGAGCTCAAGGACTTCAAGCGCTCGCGCAGCCGGGACGAGATCTTCACGCTGGCGGACACCGTGGACCAGATGGCCACGGGCCTCGCGCGCGCGGCCAAGGCGAGCAAGGACCTCACCCTCGGCAAGGAGATCCAGAAAATGTTCATCCCGCTGGAGGTGGGCCCGCGCGGCTCCAAGCTCTCCACGGGCAGCCTCGTCGAGAAGAGCTTCGAGTTCTTCGGCTACTACGAGGGCGCGAAGGGCGTCTCGGGCGACTACTTCGACTTCCACCGCCTGGACGCGCGCTACTACTACTTCATCAAGTGCGACATCTCCGGCAAGGGCGTCGCGGCGGCCCTCATCATGGTCGAGGTCGCGACGATGGTCATCACGCACTTCGAGGGCCGCGACGTCGCGCGCAAGGGTCCCGAGCTCGAGGCCCTCTGCTACCAGGTCAACGGCTTCATCGAGAGCCGCGGCTACGCCGGCAAGTTCGCCGCCTTCACGGTCGGCATCTACGACGCCGACACGGGCGTGGCGCGCGTCTGCCACGCCGGCGACCGGCTCCTCCACATCTGGCGCGAGGCGGACAAGCGCATGGAGATCGTCGAGCTGCCCGACGCGCCGACGGCGGGCACCTTCCCGAACATCCTCGTCGAGATGAAGACGCCCTACAAGCAGACGCCCGTCAAGCTCGCCCAGGGCGACATCCTGCTCCTCTACACGGACGGCATCGAGGAAGGGAAGCGGCATTTCCGCAACGAAAAGCTCGAGGTCATCGTCTGCACGGACGTCGAGAAGGACCAGCCCCACGACAACCACCACCAGGGCGGCCAGGACAACGAGGAGTTCGGCTACGACCGCGTCTGCGCCATCCTGGAGGCCGTGGAGAACGGCGGCGCCTTCCGCCTCACGAAGGCCCACGACCCGAACGACGCCCTCCTCACCTTCGACTTCAAGGGCTGCGAGCGCACGCTGGAGGACCGCATCATGGCCCTCATCGCCGTGGAGAAGATCTACCGCATGTACCCGGATCCGCACGCGACGGACAACGACGTGATCCTCGTCGACCAAAAGGTCGACGCCTTCCTCGAAAAGCACTTCGACCAGTACCGGCTCTACTGCGGCAGGAAGCGGCCGAACAGCGACCCCGACCACCCCGAGTATCTCCTCTACGCGGGCGTGCGCGAGGACGACCAGTACGACGACCTCACGATCCTCGGCATCAAGCGGAAGTAGGCCGGCGGCGCCAAGAGCTCGTGGGCGGCGGACGCGTGGGCGGCGGACGCGCGGACGGCGGGCGCGTGGGCGGCGGCTGGCGGCCCAAGGGCGCGCGCCCGGCGCCGGCGCTCAAATGGCGACGTACTCCTCCGCGCGGCTGCCCAGGAGGTCGATGCGGGCGAAGACGTAGTCGAGGCTGTCGTGCCCGAGGACATAGCGGGCGTAGGGCCGTCCCTCGAGCGGCTCCTTGGCCAGGGCCTGCCGCTCGAGATAGGGCCGCGCCGCCGCGGCGTCCGCCCAGTGGACGAGAGAGACGGCGTCGTCGCCGAACTCGAGCGCGGTAAAGCCGTTCTTGCCCGTCGCGCAACCCGAATTGAAGAGGCAGGGAACCACCAGGTCGCGGTCCTCGTAGAGCCCGCGCGACAGGCCGTACTTGCGGTCCCGCTTCTTCAGGCGCTCGAACTCGCCCCGATAGATCCCGACCAAGTCCGCGATTCGCCGGCGGCGCTCCTCGTCGGCGGCGGGATACTCGCGCAGGAGACTCTCCATCGACCAGCGCAGCGAGTCGTACTTCGAAAGGGATTCGAAGAGGGGCCGATGCGTGTGGCCGGCCACGGCCGCGATCCCGAGGCGCCGTGCCGCCTTGTAGATCCGCCGCTCGGTCTTGTACCTTGCCTGCGAATCGCGGGAGACGCTCGCGTTCTTCACGTTGAGAGGCTTGGCCAGGTAGCGGACGATGAAGTCCGACAGGTAGTTGTGCTTCGAAAAAAAGCGGGACGCCTGGTGGCCGTGGAAGACGAAGAAGCGCCGCTCCCCGTGGAGCAGCGACAGGCCGTGGAGCGGTTCGTAGGGATAGTCCTTGGCCCCGAGCAGGGAAAGGTCGTGGTTGCCGACGATCTTCCTGAGGGCGCCGCGTTGCGCGAACTCGTCGAAAACGGCGTACAGCGGCGCCCAGGCGCGACGGATTCCGGCCAGGGTGAACTTGTGCAACTCCTCGATGTCGCCGTTGAGGACGAGCGTATACCCGCGCGGGAGGTACCATTCGCGGAGGGCGGAGCGCAGGAGCGCGCGGTTCGCGACCAAGTCGTCGCGCGAGCCGCCGTCGCCCATGTGGAGATCGCTCACGACGACGTACCGGGCTCCCCCGCCGAGGCGCTCGGACGGCGACTCCTCCACGAGGGTCGTGAAGGAATCGAGGAAGTCTTCAAAGGCCATGGACAGCTCCTCCCGCGGAAGGGCCGATGGCCCCCGCATGCCGCGGAAAGCCTAGGCCGCCGAGGTCAGGCCGCGGTGAGGACAGCGTTAGTTTTTCGTCAAGGTCGCCCGAGCCGGCCAAGGCGCGCGGGGCGCCCCGGCCCGGCGCTTTAGTCCCCGGTTTCGAGCCGGTGGTCGAAGCGGAGGGGATCCTCGAGGTCCTCGGGCTTGAGGAGGACGTAGCCCTCCTCGTCCATCGACATGACGAGGGCGGTGCTCCACCTTCCCGCCGCCCCGCGGAGGAGGCGGCCGACGCGGTCGCGGACGGCCGCGTCGCGGCGGTCCGGCACGAAGAGCTCCACGTAACCCTCGCTGAACGCGGCGACGGAAATCCAGCCGCGCCGCAGCACCACGTCGCAGACGTTCCGGCAGTCGCCGACCAGGTCGCCGTGGCTCCGGATCCAGTCCTCGTGGAAGCCGGGCACGGGGATGACCTCGCCCGTTTCGGTGAGCCAGCTCGCGCCGCGGAGGAGTTCGAAGCGCGCGGAACCGGCCTCGGTCGCCGTCACGGCGCCTCCGGATCGGGCGCGTCGGGGAAGGCCGCCAGGAAGGAGCGGAAATACTCGGGAACGGCGGCGCGCGCGACGCGGCCCCCCGGCAGTTCCAGGCGCCAGGCGAGGAGGAGAAGGCGCTTCAGGCCGTAGTCCTTCTTGAGGCGCTTGTTGAGGGCAAAGGCGCCGTGCCGGTCGTCTCCGAGGATGGGCACGCCCGCCTGCGCCAGGTGGAGCCTGATCTGGTGGGTCCGCCCCGTCCCGAGCTCCAGCTCCAGGCAGGAAAACCCGTCAGGGAAGGCCTCCCCGGCGCCGAAACGGCCAAGGAGGCGCCAGCCGGTTTCCGCCGGCTTGTCCTCCCCGCGCACGGGCACGGGCTCCACGAGGCGGCCGCGCTCCCCCGACAGGGAGCCTGCGACGACGGCGCGGTAAACCTTGGCCACGGAACGGGAGGCGATCTCGGCGATCCAGCGCGAGGCGGCCCTGGAGGTCTTGGCGACGATGATGCAGCCCGCCGTCTCCTTGTCCAGGCGGTGGACCAGGAAGGGCCGAAAGCCATAGTCGCGCTCGACGGCCTCGACGAGGGAAACGCGCACCTCCGCGCCCGGCTGGGCCGCCAGGCCCGCGGGCTTGTCCAGGATGAGGATTTCCTCGTCTTCGTACAGCGCCGGAATCATGGGGCGAAATATAGCGGAGGCGCCGGCGCCGCGCAAGGCGGATAGTTAGGCAGTCCTAGCTTTTTTCGCCGCTTCGTAGATGCGGGGGCCCCGGAATGCTAGGGTTGATCGTTCCGGAGGTACCGATTGGAAGACCGCATCGCCTTGCTCAAGAAAGCCTCGATCATCGCCCTCGTCGGCAACGCCGTCCTGGCCGTGATGAAACTCCTCGTCGGATGGCTCGGCGGCAGTCTCGCGGTCCTCGGCGACGGCATCGACTCCTCCACGGACGTCGTCATCTCGATCCTCACCCTCGTCACGGCGGGCATCGTCGCCAAGCCCGGCGACAAGGAACACCCCTACGGCCACTCCCGCGCGGAGACCATCATGACGACGGTCCTGGCCTTCATCGTCTTCTTCGCCGGCGCCCAGCTCCTCTACGGCGCGGCCACGGGCATCATCGCCGGCATCGAGCCCGAATACCCCTCGAAAATCGCGATCTACGCGACCCTCGTCTCCATCGCGGGCAAGATCGGCCTCGCCTGGAGCCAGAGCCACTACGGAAAAAAGTCCGGCTCGGCGATGCTCCTCGCCAACGCCAAGAACATGAAGGGCGACATCGTCACCTCCCTGGCCGTCCTCGTCGGCCTCGGCTCCACCTTCATCCTCGGCCTCCCCCTCCTCGACCGCGTCGCCGCCGTCCTCGTCGCCCTCTGGATCATCAAGAACGCGATCGGGATCTTCAAGGAGGCCAACACCGAGCTCATGGACGGCAGCGACGACCACGGGCCCTACGCCGAGGTCTTCGCCGCCGTGGCCTCGGTGGCCGGCGCCGGCAATCCCCACCGCACGCGCATCCGCCGCCTCGGCGCGGAGCTCATGGTCGACCTCGACATCGAGGTGGAGCCGAAGCTCTCGGTCGCCGCCGCCCACGAGATCGCGCTCGAGGTGGAGCGCGCGATCAAGCGCAAGCTTCCCGAGGTCTACGACGTGGTCGTCCACGTCGAGCCGCGCGGCAACCGCGAGGAAGGCGAGCGCTTCGGCCTCAAGCCCGAGGACCATCCCGGCCGGGACTAGGGCGAAGGGCGGGCCGGCCCCGCGGACGCGGACGGCCGGGCAAGCGATGTCACATAACGCGAAAGGCGGGCACGATGCCCGCCTTTCCTCTTCTTCCCGTCGGCGCCGCGACGCGGCGGGTCCTCGGTGTTTCGCCACCACGCTCGCGGCGGCGGGACCCCGCCCCGCCGCGTCGCTTCTCAGTGCTTCGCCACCACGCTCACGGCGGCCGGGCCGGCCAGCTTGGCGGGGCGGCGGGGACGGCGGTCGCGGAGCAGGACCGCGCCGAAGACGCCCGCCGCGGCGCAGAGGCCGGCGATGATGAAGAAGGCCTCGGGATGCGATTCGAAGGGGACCTTCACGTTCATGCCGAACATGCTGACGATGAGGGTCGGAATCATGAGGGCGATGGAGATGATGGTGAGCCGCTTCATCTGCATGTTGAGGTTGTTCGAAATCACCGAGGCGAAGGCGTCCATCATGCCGGAGAGGATGTCGGAGTAGATGTTCGCCATTTCGATGGCCTGCTTGTTGTCCGTGAGGACGTCCTCGAGCAACTCGGTCTCGTCCTCCTTGAACCGGATCGTCTTGGTCGCCTGGAGCTTTTCGAGCACGATCTCGTTGGACTTGAGGCTGGTCGTGAAGAAGACCAGGGACTTCTCGAAGGCCAGGAGCTGCGTGAGCTCGTGGTTCTTCACCGAGCGCTGGAGCTCCCGCTCGATGACGGCGGTGCGGCGGTTGATGTCCTTGAGGTAACGCAGGTAGACGATCGCCGCGCGGCCGAACAGGTGGAGCACGAAGGCGCTCTTGTTCCTCACGTCGAGGCCGCGGGCCTTGCCCGAGCGGAACTCCTCGAGCGCCTCGCAGTCGGTCTGGCAGATCGTCACCACGCGGTCGGCGAAGAGGAAGATGCCGCAGGGCACGGTGTAGAAGGTGACCTCGAAGCGGGCGTCGTAGACGGGCAGGCGGACGATGAGGAGCGTGTACTCGTCCTCTTTCTCGATGCGCGCCTGCTCGTCCACGTCGAGGATGTCCTGGAGATGTTCGGGATTGATGCGGTACTCGGCCTCGAACCTGGCGAGTTCCTCGCGCGTGGGATCGCAGACGTCGATCCAGCAGTTCTTTTCGGCCTTTTCGAGCGCGACGAGTCGGGCTCCGTCGTTCTTGCGGATGGTGGTCATGTTCGTCCTCCTTCATTGCCCCGAAGGCGGACGGTGTCGCGGCTTTTGGGAAAAGCGCGACGTCGGGCGGCGTCAGTCGCCGCGGGACCGTCCGAGACGGGGCCGGCGTATGTGCGGGGAAAGCGGTTCCTGACGACTACCGTCGGAATCCGGCATAGACTGCCCCCTGTCTCGAACGGATCACCTTCGCTAGGGAAGGCGGCGGTCCCTTGCGGGACACTGACTGGTCCGAGTATATGCCAGATGGAAAGCGAAAGCAAGTAGTGGAAAAGCCTTGAACGGAGCGCACCGGCAAGAGTCGCCTCGGGCAAACAAGGAGCGGAAAGGGCGCGGCGGGCATTGACCAAGGAGGCCCCGGCGGGGCATCAAGAAGCCCATGCGCCTCCGCACCGGCATTCTCGCCCTGACCCTGTTCCTGGTCCCGGCCTGTCTCGGCCCCTCCCCGGCCTTCGCCGCGGGCAAGGCCTACATCCTCGACTACCACACCTTCCTCGCCAGCGGCGCGTCCTCGATGGACTTCGACCTCGAGACCATCGCCGGGCAGCTCGACCGCTTCGCCGCCCTCGGCTACCGCTTCGTGAGCCTGGAGGACGCGATCGCCGGCCGGATCGAGGGCGAGGCGAACATCGTCGTCACCATCGACGACGGCCACCGGACGGTGGCGGAGGCCCACGACAAGGTCTTCGCGCCGCGGGGTATCCGGCCGACGCTCTTCATCTATCCGGCCGTCATCGGTAGGACGGGCTTCAGCCTGGGCCGCGACGAACTCCGTCGGCTCCTTGCGGCGGGCTGCGGCCTCGGCTCCCACGGCTATCACCACGAGTACCTCACGGCCCGGGCCTTCGCCGAGGATCCGCGCAAGGCCCGGGGCGAGATCGAGCGCACGGGCCCGGCCCTGGAGCGCCTGACCGGGACGCGCCCCCGGCTCTTCGCCTTCCCCTTCGGCGTCGGCTCGGCCGAGGCGGAAGAACTCCTCGCGCGGAACGGCTTCGAGTACGCTTTTATCGCCGGAGACTCCCTCGTCGCCGTGGACTTCGCGGATCCGACCCTCAAGAAGCTCGCCGTGCCGCGGACCATCGTGTATCGCTGGAACGCCATATTGATCCTCGCCGAGCTCGAGAAGCGGAACCAGACGCGACTCTCCCGCGGCTCCGCGGAGAACTCCCGCCCCTAGTCCGCTTGCCCGCGGCGGGCGGCGCGCCGATCATCTAAGCATGAAAGCACTCGTCGCCCTCGGCCTCCTCGCCCTCATCGCCTTGGCTCCGCCCCTGCCGGCCCGCCTCGCCGGCGAGGAGCTGTGGTCCGCCTCCGGCTTCTTCGTCGACCTGCCCGAAGGTTTCCGCCTCAAGGAAGGCGACGGGAAAAGCCGCTTTTCCTTCGAGGATCCGGCCGGCGGCCTCGAGTTCGACATCCTCGCCTACGACTCGGGCCGTTTCGCGAGCGCGGAGGCCTTCGCGAACGACAGCCTCGTGCGCATCGGCTCGAACGGCGAGCGCGAAGCCTTCGTCTACGAACGGCGGAACGCCGTCTTCGCCGAGTTGTCCTTCTCCCTGGGCGGCGCCCGGAAGCGGGGCTACGCGATCTTCATCGAGGCGGCGCGCCCGCCCGTGGCTCCGGCGGCCCAACAGGCTCCGGCGCGGCCGGCGACGCCCGATTTCACCGCCCCGCCGGGAGCCGCGCCCCAAGGCGCGACCGGCGCCTCCGCCGCGGAAAAGCATGTCGCCCTCCTCGCCTTCTGCGACGAGGCGCGCTTCGAGGCCTACGCCGACTTCATACTCTCGTCCCTCGATTGTTTTTCGGCCGACCGCGCCGCCCGCCGCTCCCCCGGCCCCTTGAGCCAGTATCTCCTGCCCTGGCCCGCCGCGCGCGAGGAGACCCGCAAGGTCGTCTTCGGGGGCGAGAGCTTTGTCCTCCCCTTCAGCACCGAGGAGGCCGAACAGTGCGCGGGCGTCGCGGGCCGGGAGTTCCGCGTCCTCGAGGCCTACGGCGGGACGGAGGACCTGTGGAAGGCCGCCTGGGCCCGCTGCTACCGCATGATCTACCGCGAGTCCGCGCGGCGGCTCGACCGCCTGGCCCTGGAGCTCGACCGCCGCCTGCCCGACGACCCGACGGAGGCCGCGCGCCGCCTCCTCGCCTGGGTCCAGGAATGGAAGTACGAGCGCGACCTCGAGGGCATCGACTTCGTCGATCCCTTCAGCGCCGCCCACGAGGCCCGCGGCGACTGCGATTCCCGCGCCATGGTGATGGCCATCGTCCTCGAGCGCCGCGGCGTGGACGCGATCCTCATGCTCTCGCGCGACTACTCCCACGCTATGGCCGGAATCGACGTGCCGGGCGGCGGCCAGCGCTTCGCCTTCGGGGGCAAGAACTGGCTCGTCGCCGAGACCACCGCGAAGGTGGGCATCGGCATGATCGCGGCCGACCAGTCCGACTGGAAGAAGTGGCTCGGCCTGTCCTTCGGCGACGAGTAAACCTATCTCGCGCGGGCGGCGCCATCCTTGCCCGCGCCATCCTTGCCCGCGCCGTCGTTCGCGGCAGCGTCATCCTTGCCCGGGCCA